>DMTA01000146.1 GCA_003454835.1 Achromobacter sp.
GTGCGCGCCGTGGGCCGCTCAGTGCGCGCCAACCTCGTCAGCTACGGCAGTCCGCAGGGCTTCGCGCCGCTGCGCCAGCAGATTGCGGCGGTCCTGCAGAACGAGGGCGTGCCAGCCCATCCCGAGCTCAACCTGCTCACGACCAACGGCGTCACCCACGGGCTGGACCTGATCGCCCGCCATCTGGTCAAACCGGGCGACACCGTGCTGGTCGAAGACCCGGCCTGGTTCGTGATCTTCGGCCGCCTGGCCGCGTTTGGCGCCCGCCTGATCGGCGTGCCGCGCGGGCCGGACGGCCCCGATCTCGACCTGCTCGAGCAACTGGCCGCGCAGCATAAGCCCAAACTATTCATCATCAATGGCTCGGTCCACAATCCCACCGGTCACACGCTGTCCGCGGGGGCGGCCTACGGCATTCTGCGCATTGCCGAACGCCACGATTTCATGGTGGTTGAAGACGACACCTACGGTGAGTTGCATCCGGGGGGCGCCATCAAGCTTGCTGCGCTGGACCGTCTGAACCGCGTCATCTTCGTAGGCGGCTATTCCAAGATGCTGGCGGCCAGCCTGCGTGTCGGCTACGTGGCGGCCAATCCCGAACTGCTGCAAAAGCTGGCCGACCTGAAGATGCTGGCGGGTTTGACCTCACCCGAACTCGGCGAGCGCGTCGTGCACCGAGTGCTCATGGAAGGGCAGTACCGGCGCCATATCGAGCGCGTGCGGCACCGGGTCGACGACGCGCGCCAGCGTTGCATGAAGGGGCTGCTGAAACTGGGTCTGACCATTCCGCACGAGCCGCATGGCGGCATGTTCGTCTGGGCCGATTGCGGCCGCGATTCTGAAGTGCTGGCGCGCGAAGCCGCGGACCGCGGCCTGCTGCTGGCGCCCGGCACGTTGTTTTCGCCGACGCAGGCGCCGTCCACCATGCTGCGCTTTTCGGTATCCGTTGCGGACCACCGGGGAATCTGGGCCGAGCTGGAAAAACTTTTCGCGCAAAACGGGTCCTACAATCAATAATTCCGAGCCACATCGCCCAGTCACCGAAGGAACCGTCATGTCCGCACCCATCAAGCCTCTTACCCAGAACTTTGCCGTCGCCCCGCAACTGGGTCCCGACGACATGGCCGACGTGGCCGCCGCCGGCTACAAGAGCGTCATCATCAACCGCCCCGACTTCGAGGGCGGTCCTGACCAGCCCACCGCCGCCGATGTGTCGCGCGCCGCGCAGGAAGCCGGCCTGCAGATCGAGTACCAGCCCGTCGTGGGCAGCGCCATGACCGCCGCCGATGTTGCGCGCTTTGCGGAACTGCTGCGCACCCTGCCGGGTCCGGTCCTGGCATACTGCCGCACCGGCACCCGTTGCACGAACCTGTTCGCGGCTGCCCAGCAGTTGGGATAAACCCGGCCTTGACCCTCGTCAAGGCCGCCGGTTCGATGGATGTGGACCCGGCGGCTTTCCGGTAGCATAAAGATTCCTTTAAAACAGGAGCAGGCAAGATGTTCAAGAAGATCCTGATTCCCACCGACGGTTCCCCGCTCTCGGCGCAAGCCGCCAACGCAGGTATCTGCTTCGCGCGCTCGGTTGGCGCCGAAGTCGTCGCCCTCTACGTGACGCAGCCGTTCGCGGCCACCATCGGTTTTGACGGCATGGCCGCAGCCTATGCCATCACCGACGAAGACTACGAAAAGGCCTCCGCCGAGCAAGCCGACAAGTACCTCAAGCAGATCATCGACCGCGCCGACACTGCCGGCGTCAAAGCCGATGCGCGCGCGGTGTCCAACTTCAACGTCGCCGACGGCATCGTTCAAGCCGCGACCGACGCCGGTTGCGACCTGATCTTCATCGGCAGCCATGGCCGCAGCGGCCTGTCGCGTCTGCTGCTGGGCAGCGTTACCGCCAAGGTGCTGTCGCTGGCCACCACCGCTGTCCTGGTGTATCGCGTCAAGGAAGACAAGAAGTAATTGCGCGCCAAAGTGGTGCGCGCCGCGCGCCACCGCATGCGTCAAGGCCCCTCCTCGGAGGGGCTTTTTCATGTCCGTCGGACCCGGCTATACGTTGGTATGGCGGGGCCAAACTCATTGCCTTCGCAAAGACCCTTCGGACGGCCGATTCAGGCTTGTATCTTGCCGTGCGGCGCGTAATATTTACGCATCTTCATCCAACCGTAGGAAGAGGCCATGACCCGCAAGACGCGCATCGAGCTATATCGCAATATCGGCATCAGCGCCCATATTGACGCCGGCAAAACGACGACCACCGAGCGCATCCTCTTCTACACCGGCATCACCCACAAGATCGGCGAAGTCCATGACGGCGCCGCGGTGATGGACTGGATGGAACAAGAGCAGGAACGTGGCATCACCATCACGTCGGCCGCCACCACCGCCTTCTGGAAAGGCATGGCGGGCAACTACCCCGAACACCGCATCAACATCATCGACACGCCGGGCCACGTCGACTTCACTATCGAAGTCGAACGCTCCATGCGCGTGCTCGACGGCGCCGTCATGGTCTATGACGCTGTTGGCGGTGTGCAGCCGCAGTCCGAGACCGTCTGGCGCCAGGCCAACAAGTACAAGGTGCCGCGCCTGGCTTTCGTCAACAAGATGGACCGCGTCGGCGCGGACTTTCTGCGTGTGCAGCGCCAGATCGCCGAACGCCTGAAGGGCGACGCCGTGCCGATCCAGTTGCCGATCGGCGCCGAAGATCACTTCGAAGGCGTGATCGATCTCGTCAAGATGAAAGGCATCATCTGGGACGACGCCAGCCAGGGCGTGAAATTTCAGTACGTGGACATCCCCGCGGCCATGCAGGAACAGGCCCAGGAATGGCACGACAAGATGGTGGAAAAGGCCGCCGAGGCCAATGAAACCCTGCTTGAAAAATACCTGTCCGGCGAAGCCCTGACCGAAGCGGAAATCAAGGAAGGCCTGCGCGCTCGCACCATCGCCAACGAGATCGTGCCGATGCTGTGCGGCAGCGCGTTCAAGAACAAGGGCGTGCAGGCGATGCTGGATGCGGTCATCGACTACATGCCGTCGCCGGTGGACGTGCCCGCCATCAAGGGCCACGACCAGCGCGACAACGAAATCGAGCGCCATCCGACCGACAACGAGCCGTTCTCCGCGCTCGCCTTCAAGATCATGACCGACCCGTTCGTCGGGCAGCTCGTGTTCTTCCGCGTGTATTCCGGCGTGGTGAAGTCTGGCGACTCGGTCTACAACCCGATCAAGGAAAAGAAGGAGCGCCTGGGCCGCATCCTGCAGATGCACGCCAACGAGCGGCGCGAGATCACTGAAGTCTACGCGGGCGACATTGCCGCGGCCGTGGGCATCAAGGACGTCACCACCGGCGACACGCTGACCGATCCCGCGCACATCATCATCCTCGAGCGCATGGTCTTCCCCGAGCCCGTCATTTCGCAGGCCGTGGAACCCAAGACCAAGGCCGACCAGGAAAAGATGGGGATCGCGCTGGGCCGTCTGGCGCAGGAGGACCCGTCGTTCCGCGTGCGCACCGACGAAGAGTCCGGCCAGACCATCATCTCCGGCATGGGCGAGCTGCACCTTGAGATCCTGGTCGACCGCATGAAGCGAGAGTTCAACGTGGAAGCGACGGTGGGCAAGCCGCAGGTGGCGTACCGCGAGACCATCCGCAAGACCTGCAACGAGGTCGAGGGCAAGTTCGTCAAGCAGTCGGGCGGCCGCGGGCAATACGGTCACGTGGTGCTCAAGCTTGAGCCGCAAGAAGCGGGCAAGGGCTATGAGTTCGTCGACGCCATCAAGGGCGGCGTCGTGCCGCGCGAGTTCATTCCGGCGGTGGACAAGGGCATTCGCGAAGCGCTCAACGCCGGCGTGCTGGCCGGGTACCCCGTTGTGGACGTGAAGGCGACGCTGTTCTTCGGCTCGTACCACGACGTCGACTCGAACGAAAACGCGTTCAAGATGGCCGGTTCGATGGCGTTCAAGGAAGGCATGCGGCGCGCCGATCCGGTGCTGCTGGAACCCATGATGCAGGTCGAGGTCGAGACGCCCGAGGACTTCACCGGCAACGTCATGGGCGACCTGTCGTCGCGTCGGGGCATGGTGCAGGGCATGGAAGACATCGCGGGCGGCGGCGGCAAGGTCGTGCGCGCCGAAGTGCCGCTGGCCGAGATGTTCGGCTATTCGACGTCGCTGCGGTCGCTGACGCAGGGCCGCGCGACGTACACGATGGAGTTCAAGCACTACGCCGAAGCGCCGCGCCAGGTGGCGCAGGAAATCATGGCGGCCCAGGGCGCGGGCCGCTGATTTTCCGGTGACTGACATTCGAGCGGCTGGATTTCAGGCCGCCAGATGTTTGGCCGCAGCGTTTTTCGCCGCAGTATGTCAGGCGGCGGCTGCGGCCGCCGCCGGGCGCAGCCGCGTCGCGGCCAGCTTCACGCCCAGCAGGATCATCGCGAAGCCATACGCATGAAAGAGCTGCGGCGCCTCGCCCAGCAGCGGCCAGGCCAGCAGCGCCGCATAGACCGGCACCAGGAACATCGACAGGCCCGCAGTTGCCGGACCGGCCAGGCTGATGAGCCGGCCGTACACGTAATAGGCCCCCAGGCTCGGCACCACCGCCAGAAACAGCAGCACCGCCGCCAGGCGCGGGTCCGTCCACGCGGGCGCCATGCCGGCGGCCGCTTCAATGCCGGCAAACGGCGCCAGTGCCAGCGCGCCACCCAACATCATCGTCGCCAGCCGCGCGCTGTCGGGCACGGCCGGCAGGGTCAGACGCTTCTGCAGCACGGTGTACAAGGCCCAACCTGTGGCCGCCAGCAACACCCACAGGTCACCTTGTCCAAACGCCAGCCGGGCCAACGCGTTGGCGTCGCCGCGCGTCAGCACCACCAATACGCCGCCCAACGCCAGCGCGAGGCCGGCCGCGCGCGGCGCGGACAGCGGCTTGCGCCAGATCGCCGCCTCCAGCAGCGTCACCAGCAGCGGGCTGCACGAAAAGATCAGCGCGATGTTGGTGGCGCTGGTGGTCTGCGCGCCGATGTATTGCGGCGCCACCGCCACGCC
>DMTA01000239.1 GCA_003454835.1 Achromobacter sp.
CAGGCACTGGAACTCATACTGACCGGGGTAGTAGTTCTGGCCGGCAAGCTGATAGATGGCTGCCAGCGTGTAGGCGTTGTGCGTGGCGAACTGCGGATACACGGCTTCGGGCGCGGCCAGCAGCTTGCGGGCGCAGGCAATGTACGCCACGTCCGTGTACAGCTTGCGGGTGTAGACCGGATAGCCTTCCAGACCGTCGACCTGGGCGCGCTTGATTTCGCTGTCCCAGTAGGCGCCCTTGACCAGGCGCACCATCACGCGGTGACGGCTGCGGCGCGCCAGGTCGATCACGTAATCGATGACGAACGGCGCACGCTTCTGGTAAGCCTGGATGACGAAGCCGATGCCGCTCCAGCCTTCGAGTTCAGGCGTGAAGCACAGCGCTTCCAGCAGGTCCAGCGAGATCTCCAGGCGGTCGGCTTCTTCGGCGTCGATGTTCAGGCCGATGTCGTAGCTGCGCGCCAGGATGGTCAGCGCCTTCACGCGCGGCAGCAGTTCCGCCATGACGCGTTCGCGCTGGCCGCGCGAATAACGCGGATGCAGGGCGGACAGCTTGATCGAGATGCCGGGGCCTTCGTAGATGCCGCGGCCCGCGGCGGCCTTGCCGATTGCGTGGATGGCCTGCTCATACGACGCGTAGTAACGCTCGGCGTCTTCCGCCGTGGTGGCCGCTTCGCCGAGCATGTCGTACGAATAGCGGAAACCGCGCGATTCCATCTTGCGGTTGTTGGCCAACGCTTCGGAGATTGTCTGGCCGGACACGAACTGCTCGCCCATCATGCGCATGGCCATGTTCACGCCTTTACGCACGAGCGGCTCGCCGCCCTTGCCGATCAGTCGCGTCAACGCCTTGGACAGCGACTGCTCGCTGCTCACGGCCACCAGCTTGCCCGTGATCATCAGCCCCCAGGTGGCGGCGTTGACGAACAGCGACTGCGAGCCGCCCATGTGCGACTTCCAGTCGCCGCGCGCGACCTTGTCGCGGATCAGCGCGTCGCGCGTGGCGCGGTCGGGAATGCGCAGCAGCGCTTCGGCCAGGCACATCAGGGCCACGCCTTCCTGGCTGGACAGCGAGAATTCCTGGATCAGGCCTTCAACGCCTCCGCCGGTGCGCTTGCCGCGCAGCTTTTTGACCAGGCCAGCCGCCATCGCGTGCACCTTTTCCAGGTTGGGCACGCGGGCCTGGCCCAGCAGCAGCGGCACGCACTCGGGCTCGGGGCGGCGATAGGCCGCGGTGATGGCGGCGCGCAGCACGGATTGCGGCTGCACGTCCTGGCCAAATTCGTAGAACGGCGGCGTGGGCGCGGCATGGGATTCAGCCGCATCCTCTTCGCCAGCGGCATCCGCGCTCAGGTGGGACATCTCGGCGGGAAGATGGCCGCGCTCGATCTTGTCCAGATAGGACAGGATCGCCTGCTTGTGCAGCCAGTGCGGCGTGCAATTGAGCTTGGTGGCGGCGGCTTTCAGGCGGTCGCGGAGTGCGTCGTCGACTTTGACGCCGAGGGTCGTGCTGGCCATAAGAGATTGCTTCCTGTCGCATGGCAAAGGTGTAACTGGGCCCGATCGGAACCCAGTATGGGTAGGACCGTATGCTAGACAGGTTGCAACCGCGTTTGTATTAAGGTTAACCCTAGGTTGAACCGAGTTAACCGCTTGAGATCGCGGGGTTTATCCCGGAAGCGATGGGCGAATCATTCCTTCAGCGGGGAACAACCCATCATCTGGACCGAGCCCGAACCCGCAGGGGTCTGGCCTCGAATGGCGGCCGCCATGACGCCCGCCAGACTCACAACCGCGCGCTGCTGCGCAGCGATCAGGCTGGTGATGGCCTCATCAGGCACGCTTTCGGTCACGATGCTGCGGCACAGCTGCCCCGTACCCTTGGCATCGACGGGCCGCACCCGCCAGGTGGCATCCAGTTGCGCCATGCTGCCCGACACCATCTCGAAGCGCTGCACGTCGGTCTGGACGCGCCAGATAGGCGCCCCCGGCCCCGGCTTGACCATCTGCACGTCGAGTGCGCCCAGGTCGCGCTTGAGCGCATCGGACAAGGCATTGCGCAATTCGTCGCCCAACGGCGAACTCCAGCGCTCGGAATACAAGGCGGAGATACTGCCGTCGCCGGTGCGGACCATCAACTGCGGCTGGTCGGCCTGCGTGGCCAGGGTGACGGGCTGCACCTCGATCAGGAACGAGGCCGAACCTGGCGCGGCGCCTGGCGCCCCCGACCGTTCGGGCGTCTGCAGCGTGTAGTAGTGGACGGGCGGCGACGAACCGCAGGCTGCCAGCGCGCCGGACAGCGCCAGCACGGCCAGCGCGGCGCGCGCGCGTCCAGCGCGGGACGGGGTTGCGAAGCAAGAGAGTCGGCTTTTCATGAGCGTCTAGTTCCTGACTGGGCCGGCGCCCGGGATGGGGTCATCGCCTCTGCCGCGCAGCAGGGCTTCGGGGTTGGATTGCAGGAAGTCGGCCAGCGCGCGCAGCGAACGCGCCGCGCGGCTCAGTTCCTGCATCGCCCGTTCGGTATTGACCGGAAGCGACGCGTCAGAGGCCAGGAGCGAGTTGATGTTCGCCATCGAGTCCTTGGCCGCCTTGAGCGCCTTCTGCGCTTCGGGCGCCACCTGCTTGTCCAGGCGGTTCATCAGCTTGGAAGTGCTGGCCAGCGTGGCGCGCAGGTCCTCGCCGATCTTGTCGAACGGAATCTTCTCGATCTTGGTGACGATGTTGGTGACTTGCTGCTGGAGCTGATCCAGGTTGCCCGGCACGGTCGGGATCATCGCGGGTTCGGACATCACGAACTCAACGGGCTTCGCGTTCGGCACGTTGTCCAGCACCACGTAGAGCTGGCCGGTCAGCAGGTTGGCGGTGCGCAATTGCGCGCGCAGTCCATGCTTGATCATCACGCCCAGCAAGCGGCCGCCTGCCACGTCGCCTTCCTTGATGGCGCGCTCGCGCACCTCTTCGTAGACGCGGCCCAGCCGTTCCGGATACAGGGTGGCGTCCACCAGCGAATAGAAGCGCTTGGTGGCGGGATCGAAGTCCAGCGTGATCTGCGTGACGTCGCCCAGCGTGATGCCGTTGAAGTCAATCGGCGCGCCGACAGCCAGCCCGCGAATCGATTGATCAAAGCGCATGCGGATCGGGAAGGCTTCGCCGTCCGGGTTGGCCTTGGCCGCAGCCTCGGTGGGGTACAGATCGAATTCGGTGTCGGCCTTGGCGGCTGCGTCGCCATCGCGTGCGGTCTGCACGGGCGCGAAGGCCACACCGCCCACCGCCATCGAAACGAGCGATTGCGTGCGCACCTTCAGGCCATCGGCGTTGACGCTGAAGTCCACGCCGCTGGCGTTCCAGAAGCGTGTGCCGTTGGTGACGAACTTGTCGTTGGGCGCATCGACGAACACCTCGACGTTCACGGCGCTGCCGTTCTCGTCCAAGGCATAACCGATCACGCGGCCCACATTGATGCGGCGAAAGTAGACGGGCGAGCCGATATCCAAAGAGCCCAGGTCGGAGGCCTTGAGCATGAAGCGCTTGCCCGCGCGGTCGTGGGTCACGGCGGGCGGGGTTTCCAAGCCCTCGAACGACAGCTTGGTGGCGCGGTTGCCGTTGTCCTTGCCCTCTTCCGCGTCCACGCCGATATAGGCGCCCGACAGCAAGGTGCCCAGGCCCGAGACGCCGCTGACATCCAGCCGCGGCCGCACCACCCAGAAGTTTGTGCCTTCGCGCGCCAGGTCGGAGACCTGCTTGGACAGCTCGGCTTGCACGACCACCTTGCTGCGGTCGGAATTGAAGCCGATGGATTTGACCGTGCCGATGTTCACGTCCTTGTATCGGAGCTGGGTCTTGCCCACTTCCAGGCCTTCGGCAGTATTGAAAGAGATGGAAATGTCGGGGCCCGCCTGCATCCAGGTCCGCACGACCAGCGACAGCCCCATCAACGCGGCCACGACGGGGACCAGCCAGATCCAGGAGATCCGGCTTTTCTTCTTGCGCGAGATCTCGGGCGAGGCGAATTTCTCTTCACCAGATCCGGGGGCTTGCTCGGACATCTACTTTTTCCTTTTCTGAGCGGAAAACAACGGCGGGGAGGCCTTTCCTAGCCCACTTGCTTGCCGGAGGCTGACACCGGCGCATGCCGGCCCTCTACCGGCGCTGATTCGATTTCGGTCTGACCTTCCAGGTCCCAACTGCGGCGCAGGTCGAAGCTCATGGCCGCGAGCATGGTCAGAATGACGACCACGCCAAACGCGGCAGCGCCGGCACCGGCGCTGATCTCCATCAAGCCCTGAAAGTCGGCCAGCGCCGCCAGCAATATAACGACAAATACGTCCAGCATGGACCACTGGCCAATGAATTCAACCATCTGATACAACCGCGTACGCGCACCCAGATTGGTTGTGCTACGCCATTGTTCAGTCAGCAGCAGCAAGATAAGCGCCAACAACTTGGTCAGCGGCACCGCCACGCTGGCGATGAACACGATCAGCGCAATATCCCACGAGCCCATCTGCCAGAGTTCCACCACGCCACCCAGAATGGTGTGCGCGCTGTCGCCAAGCAGCGAACTGACGTTCATCACCGGCAACACGTTCGCGGGGATGTAGAACACGACAGCCGCCAGCAGCAGCGCCCAGGTGCGCGCCACGTGGTCGGGTTTGCGGTAATGCACCACCGCGTCGCAGCGCACGCAGTGATGGTGCGCTTCGGGGTCGGCGTCTTTCGGCAGCGCCTGCACCTGGCCGCAGACGTGGCAACCGGTCAGCACGACGTCGGGCCCGACTTCGGGCACATGCACAGGCACCACGCCCACGGATTCGGCATAGCGCCACAACACATGGGGCGACAACCTGCCCAAAATCGTGAGCAGCACGGTCAGGATGCCGAACGCCCCCAGCCCGATGCCCGGCGACACCGCGGCCATCCCGGCCAGTTTCACCACCGCAACCAATACGCCAAGCAGGAACACCGGCACCATGCACCACGGCCGCAGCACCCCCAACAGGCGCATGGCGGCGTGGAAATCCGCCGGCTCGCGGCCACGCGACAGTGGAACCAGCACCCACAGCAGTACGGTGAGCTGCAATAGCGGCAGCGCGAAGCCCGCCAGGCCGGTCATGATGGACACGAGCCAATGGCCCTGACGCCAGGTAATGGATATGGAATCCAGCAGCGAAGCCTGCTGCACCATGCCCTGCACGGACATCGAAGCGACCGGGTAGGCATTGGCCACCCCGAAGACGATCAGGGCAGTGATGGCGAGCGCCAGCCAATTGGACAAAGTAAGCCCGCTGTAGCGCCAGAGCACGGCGCCGCAGCGGGCACAATTGGCCGTCTCGCCAGGTTCAAGCTGATGTCGGCGATAGATGCTTGCGCAATGTTCGCATTCAATCAGCGGCTGGCGGTCCGCGGTCATCAGTCGACGAGTTCGACTTCCTGCTTGTCCGGCGCGTCCGACGAAGGCGGCTTGCCGCTATCGTCAAAGTCCAGCGTGACCTTGCCCGACTCGTCCAGATCCACCGTGACGGAACCGCCGTCGACCAGCTTGCCGAACAGCAGCTCGTCGGCCAACGCGCGCCGGATGGTGTCCTGGATAAGGCGTTGCATGGGACGCGCGCCCATCAGCGGATCGAACCCCTCCTTGGCAAGGTGTTCACGCAGGCGCGTGGTGAATACGGCTTCCACGCGGCGCTCGTGCAGTTGGTCTTCAAGCTGCATGAGGAACTTGTCCACCACGCGCATGATGACCTCGTGGTCCAGCGCGGCAAAGGGAATGATCGCGTCCAGGCGGTTGCGGAATTCCGGCGTGAACATGCGGCGGATCTCCGCCATTTCGTCGCCGACCATCCGCGAGTTCGCAAACCCGATCGACGGACGGTTCAAGGTCTCGGCGCCCGCGTTGGTCGTCATGATGAGGATGACGTTGCGGAAGTCTGCCTTGCGCCCGTTGTTGTCGGTCAGCGTGCCGTGGTCCATGACCTGCAGCAGGATGTTGAACACATCCGGATGCGCCTTTTCGATTTCGTCGAGCAGCAGCACGCAATGCGGCTGCTTTGTGATCGCTTCAGTCAGCAGGCCGCCCTGGTCGAAGCCCACGTACCCCGGCGGCGCGCCGATCAGGCGCGACACCGCGTGGCGCTCCATGTACTCGGACATGTCGAAGCGCAGCAGTTCGACGCCCAGCGTGAACGCCAACTGGCGCGCGACTTCGGTCTTGCCGACGCCCGTGGGACCCGACAGCAGGAAAGCGCCGATCGGCTTTTCAGGCTTGCCCAGACCCGAGCGCGCCATCTTGATGGCGGCGGACAGCGCGTCAATCGCGCCATCCTGGCCGAACACCACCGTCTTGAGGTCACGGTCCAGCGTGGCGAGCTTGCTGCGGTCGTCGTTGGAAACCGACTGCGGCGGGATGCGCGCGATCTTGGAAACGATGTTCTCGATGTCGACCTTGCCGATCACCTTCTTTTGGCGCGAACGCGGCAGCAGACGTTGCGCGGCGCCGGCCTCGTCGATCACGTCGATAGCCTTGTCGGGCAGATGGCGATCGTTGATGAAGCGCGCCGACAGCTCGGCCGCAGCCGACAGCGCCGCAGCCGAATAGCGCACGCTGTGGTGCTCTTCGAAGCGGCTCTTCAGGCCGCGCAGGATCTGCACGGTCTGTTCGATGCTGGGCTCGGGCACGTCGATCTTCTGGAACCGGCGCGACAGCGCGTGGTCCTTTTCGAAGACGCCGCGGTACTCGGTGTAGGTGGTGGCGCCGATGCACTTCAACTGCCCCGACGACAAGGCCGGCTTGAGCAGGTTGGAGGCATCCAGCGTGCCGCCCGACGCGGAACCGGCGCCGATCAACGTGTGGATTTCGTCGATGAACAGGATCGCATCGGGGTTGCCGCGGATCTGCTTGAGCACACCTTTCAGACGCTGTTCGAAATCCCCGCGGTACTTGGTGCCCGCGAGCAGCGCGCCCATGTCCAGCGAAAAGACCTGAGCGGCCTGCAGGACTTCGGGCACTTCGCCGCGCGTGATGCGCCAGGCCAGGCCTTCCGCGATGGCGGTCTTGCCCACGCCGGCCTCGCCCACCAGCAGCGGGTTGTTCTTGCGGCGGCGGCACAGCACCTGAATGACGCGCTCGACTTCGTGCTCGCGACCGATCAGGGGATCGATGCGGCCGGCCAGCGCGGCGGCGTTCAGATCGGTGGCGTACTGATCCAGCGGCGACTGACGCGAGTCACCCTGCTCTTCACCATTGGGCTGTTGCTCTTTCTGCACGGCGGCGGACTCCACCTGCGGCTGTTTGGTAATGCCATGGGACAGGAAATTGACCACGTCCAGGCGCGTGACACCCTGCTGTTGCAGGTAGTACACGGCGTGCGAGTCCTTTTCACCAAAAATGGCCACCAGCACGTTCGCGCCCGTAACGGGCTTCTTGCCCGTACCGCCGGCGGAGACGTGCATGATCGCGCGCTGAATGACGCGCTGGAAACCCAACGTGGGCTGCGTGTCGACTTCGGCGCCGCTGGGAATAACCGGCGTGTTTTCCGATACGAACTGGCGCAGGTTACGGCGCAGGTCGTCCAGGTTGGCCGCGCAGGCGCGCAGGACCTCGACCGCCGAAGCGTTGTCGAGCAACGCCAACAGCAGGTGCTCGACGGTAATAAATTCGTGCCGGGCCGAACGGGCCTCGACGAAAGCCATATGCAGGCTGACTTCAAGCTCTTGAGAAATCACGCTTCCTCCGTAACGCATCGAAGCGGGCTAATACACGATTCATATTCTATGCCGATCATGGCGTAACGCCAGCGATTTCAAAAACCACGCTGTCGTGCCGGCCATGTGTATCCATGACGGTTAGCGTATACCGGCCGTCGTGCGCCAGCACCAAATTAAACGGATGACTCGCGGCGCCATGACTTGCGACACGACCGTCGAGCATCCACCATACTTCGCCTTCAGCGCCCTGGACATCGACGTCCAGCGCAACTTGTTGCATGCCGGGCACGGGCCGCAGCACCGAGCCATTGGCCACGCCGCCGAGACGCAGCGGTCCCTGAGTGGCATCGGCATAGCCGGCAAACGAGGGCGGCGCCGTTTCATTGAGCATCCAGGCCGCCCGTTGTTCGGGACACGCGCCCGAGGGCTCGCTACCCAGCCTGTAACCCAAGGGCCAGCATGTCACCACCGCCTGCACCGTTTCGGGCCTGACGCGGACCTGCTGGGCGCCTTCCGGCAATGCCGCCACGATGTCCTGCAGTAGCGGCGCCGCCACATTCGCCCCGAAAAACCCCGGGTTCGGCGTACCGTCGGGCCTGCCGACCCATACGCCGATCGTCCATCTGTCGGTCACTCCGACCGCCCAGGCGTCCCGGAAACCGAAACTGGTCCCGGTTTTCCAGGCCAGTTGGCGGCCGGGATTCCCGGATTGGTAGAACGGCCGGTCCGGGTGTCCCCCGCCTTCGAGGATGTCCCGGACGATCCAGGCCGCGCCAGGACTCATCATACGGGACTCGACAAGGGGCTGCTCCGGCCTGAGACGGGGCCGCCCCGAGATGCCATCCCGCGCCAGCGCGCGATAAGCGCCGACCAGTTCTTCCAATGTGGTGCCGCCCCCGCCCAAAATCAAGCTCAGATTCGGCTCGGCGCCCGCGGGCATTCGTAACTTCACGCCGCCCGTCAGCATAACCGAGGCAAAACTGGCCGGTCCGACCCGGTCCAGCAGATCCACCGCCGGAACGTTGAGCGACCGTTGCAAGGCCTGCGCCACGCTGATCGGCCCCGCGAATGCCGCCTGAAAATTGCCAGGCGCGTAGCCGCCGAACGACATGGGCGCGTCGATCAGCAGGCTTTCCGAATGGATCAATCCCTCGTCCAGGGCCTGCGCATACAGGAACGGCTTGAGCGTCGAACCCGGCGAACGCACACCGCGCACCATGTCCACGTGCGAGTAACGGGAATCGTCGGAAAAATCTGCCGACCCGGCGTAAGCCTTGACCTCCAGCGTGTCGTTGTCCATCACCAGCACCGCCATCGACACCTTCGGCGGAAGGTTATCGACCCGGTCCAGCAACATTTGTTCCACTGACGCCTGCATGTCGGCATCCAGCGTGGAAGAGACCAGTGGTGGCCGGCCGCCCGCGCGGCGTGCGCCGCCCGCTTCCAACAGCAGGCGCTGCGCCGCC
>DMTA01000254.1 GCA_003454835.1 Achromobacter sp.
ACCGGGCCGAGTATCGCGCCGGCCAGCATGACGCCCAGCGTCTGCAAGGTAATGGGCACCGGAATGCCGGGCATCGGAATGGGCGGCATCAGGCTCAGCACGACGATCAGCGCCGCAAACAGCGCAACCAGTACCGTATTGTTGGATTTCATCGTTTCCCCTTTTGATATGAATTCAGCGCGCGCGGGCCTTCAGACGCTGCGCGCGTCGATCGCTTCAGAGACTTCCTGGGCTCGCTTCAGCGTCAGCACGATCAGCGGCACGATCAGCGCGACCGGATTCGCCCCCAATCCACGCGCGGCCTGCGCCTCGCGGATCTCCTGAAAATTGCGCCAGATCTCGGGCACAAAGCGCAGCGTCAGCGCGAGGGCCAGCGCCACCTTTTCCGCATCGACGAGACCCGTGCGCTCCAGCGGCCGCAATGCCCGCTCGCAGACGGCGATCAGGTCCGATGTGCGGGTGGCCAGCGTGACGGCCAGGGCCAGGCCCACCATCGCCCCCACGCGCAGCACGACGGCCAAGGCCTCCAGTGGTCCCTGAAACCAGCCGGTGAAGAGCGCCACGGCCAGCAGCACCCAGAGCAGTCCCCGCACCTGACGCCAGACAACTGCCGCGGCCACGCCCGTGGACCAGACCAGCGCCACCGAGAAGCCAAAGGCGAACGCCAGCCAGAGCGGATCGCGCAGCACGAACAGGCCAGCGCCGGCCGCCATCAGCGTCAGCAGTTTCACCCACGCTGGCAGCCGATGCAGCGGCGTGTTGCCGGCAACGTACAGGGGCTCCATCATCCGCAGTGTTCCCGGTACCAGCGCAACGCCGCGGCGGGCGTGTCGTCGGCCGCGATCGCGCCGTCGCGCACGACCAGTACGCGGTCGAAGTCTTCAAGCAATTCCAGGTCATGGCTGACGACGATGGCGTCGTGGGGCAGCCCGTCGATGGCGGCGCGCACCCGGTTGCGGTTGCGCAGATCGAGCTGGGTGGTGGGTTCATCAAAGACGATGAGGGCGGGCTCCATGACCAGCACGGCGGCCAGCGCCACCAATTGGCGCTCGCCGCCGGACAGCGTGTGGCTGCTGCGGTCGGCCAGATGACCCACGCCCAGGCGGGCCAACTGGCTGTCAATGCGGGCTTCGCGCTGTTGGCGGTCGGGCGCCAGGCGCTTCAGGCCAAACGCCAGGTCTTCGCGCACGATGGGAAAGACGATCTGGTTTTCGGGGTTTTGGAAGACGAAGCCGACGCGCGCGCGCACGGCTTTCAGATCCTGACGCGTATCCAGCCCGTCCACGCGCACGCTGCCGGAAGACGGCATCACCAGGCCGTTGACCAGGCGCGCCAGCGTGCTCTTGCCGGCGCCATTGGGGCCCACGATGCCGATGCGGCGTTCGGCCAGGGAGACGCTCACCCCGCGCAACACTTCCGCCTGGGGCGTCGACACTACCGCCTGGTCAAACTCGATTAACATGGGGCGGGATTATGCCCGAACCATTTCGGGCATCGCGACTCCAAGAGCTCATATGGAAAAAGTACGCAAAACCGACGCCGAATGGCGCGCCCAGCTTTCCCCCGAAGAATACGTGGTCACCCGTCAAAAAGGTACCGAACGCGCATTCACCGGGCGCTACTGGGATACTTTCACCCCTGGCATCTATCGCTGCGTCGGCTGCGGCACCGCGCTGTTCGCATCCGACACCAAATTCGACGCCGGCTGCGGCTGGCCCAGCTACTTCCAGGCGCTGGATCCCGAACTGGTCCGCGAAGAACGCGACACCACGCACGGCATGGTCCGCACCGAAGTCCTGTGCAACGTCTGCGACGCGCACCTGGGCCACGTCTTTCCCGACGGTCCCGAGCCCACCGGTCTGCGCTACTGCATCAATTCCCTGTCGATGACGTTTGAGCCCCTAGAAGACTGATGAAGAAGTTCCTGTTCGACCTCTTTCCGCTGCTCCTGTTCTTCATCGCCTACAGGTATACGGACATCTTCACCGCCACGGGCGTCGCCATGGCGGCCGCGGTGGCGCAGATCGTCTGGCTCAAGGCCACCGGGCGCCCCACCGAGGCCATGCACTGGATCAACCTGACGGTCATCCTGGTGTTCGGCGGCGCCACCATCTGGCTGCACAGCGACGTCTTCATCAAATGGAAGCCCACGGTGCTGTACTGGATGTTCGGCGGCGCGCTGGTCTTTGCCCGCCTGTTGTTCAAGCGCAACCTGATCCGCCGCCTGATGGAAAAGCAGATCCAGCTGCCGGATGCGGCGTGGGACAAGCTCAACCTGATCTGGGCCGCCTTCTTCCTTATCGCTGGCGCGCTCAATCTGTATGTCGCGTTCTCGGGCCACTTCACCGAGTCGCAATGGGTCAGTTTCAAGGCCTTCGGCCTGATGGGACTGATGATCGTCTTCGTCATTGGCCAGTCGCTGTGGCTGGGCAAGCACATCCAGACCGAAGAAAACACGCCGGCCAATCCGGGCGCCACGCCGCCCGGCAAGCCCTGAACTTTCATGTCAGACAACACCGACCGCATCGCCCTGATCCGGGAACGCCTTGCCGCCCTGGAACCCGTCAGTCTGGACATCCTGGACGACTCCCATTTGCATGCCGGCCACGAAGGCAGTAAAAACGGCGCCGGCCACTATCGCGTAATCATCGTAGCGCCTTGCTTTACGGGGCTCTCCGCCGTTGCGCGGCACCGGCTGGTGTATCATCATTTGCAAGATTTGATCCCCTATCCGATTCATGCGCTTGCGCTTGACGCCCAGGCTCCCAAATAGAAAGTAAAAGGATATTCATGAAACGCATCGTCATGCTGGCTGCGGCCTGCGTCATCGCCGTGCCTGCTTTTGCGCAGAACGTGGCTACCGTCAACGGTAAAGCCATTCCGCAAAAGAGCCTGGATCAATTCGTCAAGCTCCTGGTCGGCCAGGGCGCCACCGATTCGCCGCAACTGCGCGAACAGGTCAAGCAGGAAATGATCAACCGTCAGATCTTCGTGCAAGCCGCCGAGTCCAGCGGCATCGCCAAGCAGGCCGACGTCCAGACCGAAATCGAACTGGCCCGCCAAGGCATCCTGGTTCGCGCCCTGATGGCCGACTACCTGGCCAAGCATCCGGTCACGGACGCCCAGGTCACCGCCGAATACGAAAAGATCAAGAAGGAACAGGCCGGCAAGATGGAATACAAGGTCCGCCATATCCTCGTCGAAGACGAGAAAAAGGCGAACGACCTGCTGGCCCAACTGAAGAGCAACAAGGGCAAGTTCGACGATCTGGCCAAGAAGAACTCCAAGGACCCCGGCAGCGCCGAAAAGGGTGGCGATCTGGGTTGGGCTCCCCCGACCAACTACGTGCAGCCGTTCGCGCAAGCCGTGACGCAGCTGAAGAAGGGCCAACTGGTCGACAAGCCGGTCCAGACCCAATTCGGCTGGCACATCATCATGGTCGACGACACCCGTCCGGTCGAATTCCCGCCGATGGATCAAGTCCGTCCGCAACTGGAAGAAATGCTGCGCCAGCAAACCCTGGCCGACTACCAGAAGCAACTGCGCGAAAAGGCCAAGATTCAATAAGGCCCGCTCTGCTCAAAGAACTGCCCGCAATCGCGGGCAGTTTTTTTTGCGCGCTCGGCAACGTGCTCAGGTGTCAGACACCATCCCAAGCGAGGCCCAAGGTGCCAGACACCCCATGAGACGCCGCCGCAAGTTGACGACCATCTCCCCCGGGTGTCTGACACCGTCCCAAGCAAGCAACAAAAAGGGCTGCGCGCCCGTAGCGTGCAGCCCTTCGTTCGAACGCGGCAGCGTCCAGGCTAGGAAACGCCCAGCAGCGCCTTCAACCCCTCTTCGTCCAGCACCGGCACACCCAGCTCCTGGGCCTTGGTCAGCTTGCTGCCGGAATCTTCGCCCGCCACCAGATAAGCCGTCTTCTTGGACACCGAGCCGCTGACCTTGCCGCCGGCCGCCTGGATGTGCATCGAGGCTTCTTCGCGTGTCCAGTTCGGCAGCGTGCCCGTCAGCACGAAGGTCTTGCCGGCCAATGTGTCGGCTTGCGGCGCGGCTTCGGCGACGGGATTCACGCCCTGCGCCTTGAGCTGCCCGATCACGTCGCGATTGTGCTGTTCGGCAAAGAAATGGCGGATCGACGCGGCCACGACGGGCCCCACGTCGGGCACCGACGACAAGGCGTCTTCATCCGCATCCATGATGGCGTCGATGCTGCCGAAATGCCGCGCGACGTCGCGCGCCGTGGTCTCGCCCACGTGCCGGATCCCCAGCGCGAACAGCAGGCGGGACAGATTGGGCGAGCGCGCCTTTTCGATGGCGGCCACCAGGTTGTCGGCGGACTTCTGGCCCATGCGATCCAGGCCCACCAGTTCCAGCGGACGCAGGCTGTACAGGTCGGCCAGCGTCTTGACGCGGCCACTGTCCACCAACTGGTCCACGAGCTTTTCGCCCAGGCCTTCGATATCCAGCGCCTTGCGGCTGGCGGCGTGCCACAGCGTCTGCTTGCGCTGGGCGCCGCAGAAAAGGCCCCCGGTGCAGCGCGCGATGGTTTCGCCTTCGAGGCGCTCGATGGCCGATCCACAGACCGGGCATTCCGTCGGCATGACGAATTCCCGCGCGTCCGCGGGCCGCTTTTCCAAAACCGGGGCCAGCACCTCGGGAATGACGTCCCCCGCGCGCCGCACGATGACCGTATCGCCGATGCGCACGTCCTTGCGGCGGATCTCGTCCTCGTTGTGCAGCGTGGCGTTGGTGACGGTCACGCCGCCCACAAACACGGGCTTGAGCCGCGCGACCGGGGTGATGGCGCCCGTGCGGCCCACCTGCACTTCGATATCCACCAGCGTCGTGGTGGCCTCTTCGGCGGCAAACTTGTGCGCCAGCGCAAAGCGCGGCGCGCGCGCCACGAAGCCCAGCACCTTCTGCGCCGGCAGGGAGTCCACCTTGTAGACCACGCCGTCGATGTCATACGGCAGGTTCGCGCGCAGGGCGCCCACCTTGGCGTAGAACTCCATCAGGCCTTCCGCGCCGCTTGCGCGGTGGTTATGCACCACATTGACCGGCAGGCCCAACGAGGCCAGCCATTCCAGCATGGCGCCGTGGGATTTTTCGGGCAGTTGCGAAGCCTGATCCGCGCCGGCCGAGGCTTCGTCGAACAGGCCGCTCTGTGAGCCGGGCAACCCCTGGACCTCGCCCCAGCCGTAGGCAAAGAAACGAAGCGGCCGCTTGGCCGTGATGCGCGGATCCAGCTGGCGCAGGCTGCCGGCGGCCGCGTTGCGCGGATTGACGAAAATCTTCTCGTCGCGCTTGGCCTGCGCCGCATTCAGTTTTTCGAAGTCGGCGCGATTCATCAGCACCTCGCCGCGCACCTCCAGCACCTTCGGGGCCGCGCCCTTCAGTTGCAGCGGAATCGCCTTGATCGTGCGGATGTTGGACGTGACGTCCTCGCCCGTCTGGCCGTCGCCGCGGGTGGCGGCCTGCACCAGGCGGCCGTCCTCGTAGCGCAGACTGATCGCCAGGCCGTCGAGCTTGAGTTCACAGAAGTAGTCCGGCTGCTGTGCAGGGCCCAGCAGGCCGGCCCCGCGCAGCGTTTCGGTGACACGGCGGTCGAAGGCGGCGACTTCTTCTTCGGAAAACGCGTTGTTCAGCGACAGCATCGGCACCACGTGGCGCACGCTGCCAAACGCGGACACCGGCGCCGCGCCCACGCGCTGCGTGGGGGACTCCGGCGTGACAAGATCCGGGTGCTCGGCCTCGAGGGCCTGCAGTTCCCGCATCAACCCGTCGTACTCGGCATCCGAGACGGCGGGCTCGTCGTAGACGTAATAACGGACGTTGTGTTGCTCTATCTCGGCGCGCAGCCGCGCGGCGGCTTGCGCCGGACTCTCGCCGGCCCCGCTGGCCATCAGGCGAACACGCGCTGGGCGCGCTCGCTGCCGGCGGGCAGGCCCGCTTGTTCAAGCTG
>DMTA01000253.1 GCA_003454835.1 Achromobacter sp.
ACCCGGCGCGGATGCCGCGCCCACGGGGCAGAGCCGGCCCAGCACCAACCCGGCTTCCGACCCCGATCCCACCCCCGATCCCAAGCCCAAACCGTCCGACGCCTCCTGACCGTCGCGCCGGCCCGCCACGCCCACAACGCTAGGGAAGTCCCTGGATTGTGGGCGTTTTTGCGCCTCCTTAGTATTGAAAATTACATGCACATGAAATTTTCATATGAGCCGCTCCGCCGCCGTTCGCCGTGCCAGCGCAGCACCTTCGTCGCCCGCCCATGCGGCACGACCGGAGTCGGCCGTCGATCTGTGGCTGGGTCAGCAGCTGCGTCAGTTGCGCAAGCAGCAGGGACGGTCGCTGGCTGACGTCGCGCGCGCCTGCGGCATGTCGCTAGGCCTGTTGAGCCAGATCGAAAGAGGCCTGAGCTCGGCCTCTGTCAAAGTCCTGCATCTTCTGGCGCGCGAGTTCCGCGTGTCGGTCAATGCGCTGTTGCGCAACGCCGAGCATACCGGCGGCGAGGAAGACGGACGCGTGGCCCGCGCGGGCACGCACCGCCACATCGATCTGAAGGAAAAGGGCATCAGCAAAGAGATGTTCACACCTGCGGCGTGCCGCAGCATGGACCTGTGCCGCGCTTCGATCGCGCCCGGCGGCTCCACCGGCAACGAGCTGTTCGTGACGGGGCAGGGCGAGCAGATCGGCCTGGTGCTCAAGGGCGTGCTCGAACTATGGGTGGGCGATCGCGTCATCCGCCTGCAGGCGGGCGACAGCTTTTGCTATGCCAGCAGCACGCCGCGCCGCTGGTGCAATCCGGGGTCCCAGACGACGGAGGTCATCTGGGCCATCTCAAACATCACTCAAGCCGCGGAGGACGACACGCCACAAGCGCCCTGAGCGCGCAGCACCCAAACGGCGGAGCGCGCGGGGAGCGTGCCGCCACCCGGGCGCCCCACGTGCGGCCCGGCCTTCTTTGCCACGATGAGGATATGTCATGAAATTCAAGACTCTTGTTGTCTCTGTATTCGCAGCATTGTCCATGGCGGCGGGCGCCCAAGCCCAGACGGTATTGAAGGTGGGGTCCACGCCCACCGGCAGCCCGTTCACGTTTCTCGATACCAAGACGAACAGCATCGAGGGCGTGATGGTCGACATCGTGAAAGCGGTGGGCAAGGAGGCTGGATTCTCGGTGCAGATCGAGCCCATGGCATTTTCCGCGCTGATCGGCTCGCTGACATCCAAGCGCATCGACATCGTGTCGGCGGCGATGTTCATCACGCCGCAGCGCCAGCAGGTGGTGAGCTTTTCCGAGCCCGTCTATCGCTACGGCGAGGGCCTGATGGTCCTCAAGAGCGACAACAAGGAATACAAGTCCTTCGCCGACATGAAGGGCATGACCGTCGGCGTGCAGGTCGGCACCGCCTTTGTCGAACCCATCCAGAAGAGCGGCGTCTTCAAGGAAGTGAAGCTTTACGACAATCCGCCCGACATGATGCGCGACGCCAACGCCGGCCGGATCCAGGGCGGGTTCATGGACTATCCCATCGCCGCGTACGTCCTGTCGCAGGGCAACTATCCAAACCTGAAGATGGCGCAGTCGTACCAGCCGACGATCATGGGCAGCCTTGGTCTGGCCACGCGCAAGGACGACACCGAGTTGCTTGACCGCATCAACAAGGCGCTGACCAAGCTGAAGGCCGACGGCGCCATCGATGCGATCCTGAAGAAGTGGGGCCTGGGCGGCGTGTGAAGCCGGCCGGGCTATCCCGGGTCAAGCATTCGCAACTCTCCACCGGCGCGTTCGGTCGCGCCGGAGGGTGTAGTGCATCCGGGACGTTTCTTGGGGTGTTTCCCAAGCTGTCATCGCGGGCTGTCTTCTCGGAGTGGGTGGACTCATGACGGAATTCTTGAAAGACGCGGCGGAGTTCATGCCGATCCTGCTGGAGGGCGCCAAGCTCACCATTCTGGTGACGCTGGGTTCCCTTGCGCTGTCGACGGTCCTGGGCCTGGTGTGGGCGTTGATGCGGGTGTCGGGCAACAAATATCTCTCGGGCTTCAGCGCGGGTCTTGTCAATCTGCTGCGTGGCATCCCGATTATCGTGCTGCTCTTCTATATCTACTTCGTGATGCCGGACATGGGCATATCGCTGAGCGCGGTGCACGCGGCCATCATCGGCCTGGGTATCGCGTATTCGGCGTATCAGGCGGAGAACTTCCGCGCCGGCATCCAGGCGATCGACCGCGGCCAGATCGAGGCGGCGATGGCCATGGGCATGGGTTGGGGCCTGACGATGCGGCGCGTGGTGCTGCCGCAGGCCGTGAAGATCGTCCTGCCGCCCTACGGCAACATCATGATCATGATGCTGAAGGACTCGTCGCAGGCGTCCACCATCACCGTCGCCGAGCTGGCGCTGCAAGGCAAGCTCATCGCCGTGTCCACGTTCAAGAACGCCACGGTGTTCACGCTGGTGGCGCTGATGTACCTGGTGATGTGCGTGCCGCTGATTCTGCTGGTTCGGCATCTGGAAAAGCGGAGCGCAATCAAATGATCAGCCTGCAAGGCGTCAGGAAAAGCTTTGGCCCGCTCGAGGTCCTGAAGGGCATCGACGCCGAGGTCGAGCAGGGTGAGGTCGTGTGCGTGGTGGGGCCGTCGGGCTCGGGCAAGTCGACCATTCTGCGCTGCATCAACGGACTGGAGCGTTACAACGCCGGACGCATCACCGTGGACGGCGAACTCGTCGATTGCGACGCACCTTCCATCGTGTCTATCCGCACGCAGGTCGCGATGGTGTTCCAGCGCTTCAACCTGTTCCCGCATCGCACGGCGCTGGAAAATGTCATCGAAGGCCCGATCTTCGTGAAGAAGGAACCGCGCGCCCAGGCGGTGGAGCGAGGCCGCGAATTGCTGGCCAGCGTGGGGCTGGCGGACAAGGAACACGCACATCCGAACCAGTTGTCCGGCGGCCAGCNNCAGCGCGTGGCGATCGCGCGGGCGCTCGCGATGCAACCCAAGGCGATCCTGTTCGACGAGCCCACCTCGGCGCTCGACCCTGAGCTGGTTGGCGACGTGTTGGGCGTCATGCGCAAGCTTGCCGAGGCCGGCATGACGATGGTCGTCGTCACGCACGAGATGAGCTTTGCCCGCGAGGTCGCCGACCGCGTCATGTTTTTCGACGGCGGCGTCATGGTGGAGCAGGGCGCCGCCCGCGAAGTGCTGAATCATCCGCAGCATCCGCGCACGCAGGACTTCCTGCGGCGCGTGCTGCATCCCATGTAAGGAAGGAAGCCCCATGCAGCCAGCGCCGTTTCCGCTTTCCCCGTCACTGTGGGCGGCCACCGCGGCGGCGCCGCCGCCTACCGCGCCACTCGACGCCTCGGTGCACGCGGACGTCGCCGTGATCGGCGGCGGTATCAATGGCGTCGGCATCGCTGCCGATGCCGCCGGCCGCGGGCTGTCGGTGTTCCTTTGCGAACGCGACGATCTGGCCAGCCATACGTCGTCGGCCAGCAGCAAGCTCATTCACGGTGGCCTGCGCTATCTGGAGCACTACGAATTCCGCCTCGTCCGCGAGGCGCTGGCCGAGCGTGAAGTGCTGCTGGCCAAGGCGCCGCATATCGTCAAGCCGATGCGCTTCGTCCTACCTCACCGTCCTCACCTGCGTCCGGCGTGGATGATCCGCGCCGGCCTGTTCCTCTACGACAACCTGGGCATGCGCAAGAAGCTGCCAGCTTCGCGGGGCCTGCGTTTCGGCAGTGAGAGCCCCCTGAAGCCAGCCATCACCCGCGGCTTCGAATACTCCGACTGCTGGGTTGACGACGCGCGGCTGGTAGTGCTCAACGCCATGGCGGCGCGGGAGAAAGGCGCGCATATCCATACCCGCACCCAATGCCTGAGCGCCAAGCGTGCTGGCGGCATCTGGCACGTCGAGCTGCAGCGTGAGAACGGCAGCCGCTTCTCACTAAAGGCCAAGGCACTGGTCAATGCGGCCGGTCCCTGGGTCGCACAGTTCATCGGCGAAAACCTGCAGCAGCGCTCACCCTACGGCATACGCCTGATCCAGGGCAGCCACATCATCGTGCCCAAGCTGTATGAAGGTGAGCAGGCCTACATCATGCAGAACGAGGATCGGCGCATCGTTTTCGCCATCCCCTATCTGGACCGTTACACCATGATCGGCACCACCGATCGCGAGTACCGTGGCGACCCGGCCAAGGTGAGCATCAGCGAGGAAGAGGTCGCCTACGTATTGGGCGTGGCCAACACGCATTTTCGCAAGCAACTCGAGCCCAGGGACATCGTGCATACCTTCGCCGGCGTCCGGCCGCTATGCGACGATGAATCGGATAACCCGTCCGCGGTTACCCGCGACTACACCCTGTCGTTGGCGGCGGAAGAAAAGCAGGCACCGCTGCTTTCGGTGTTCGGCGGCAAGCTGACCACCTATCGCAAGCTCGCCGAAGCAGCACTGGCGCAGCTGGCACCGCTGTTTCCCGAAATGAAACAGCCCTGGACGCACGACGCGGCGCTACCTGGCGGTGAGCACCTGGAGGAACCATCAGCACTGGCCCATGCGCTCTGCGCCAGCTACCCGTGGTTACCAGGGCCGATTGCGCGGCGCTGGGCGCGCACCTACGGCAGCCGCAGCTGGCTGCTGCTCAAGGGTACCGATGCGCTGCAGGACCTTGGCGAATGCTTCGGCGCCGGCCTGCACGCGCGCGAGGTGGACTACCTGATGGTCGAGGAATGGGCGCAGACGGCAGAAGACATCCTCTGGCGCCGCACCAAGCTCGGCCTGTTCATGCAGCCCGCGGAGGTCGCACTTCTGCAGCGCTATCTGGATAGCCGGACAGCCGAGCGCCTGACCCACTTCGACCACGTCGCCCAAGGCTGATGGGTCACGGCGCAGCGCCCGCACTGGAGCGCAGCGCCCGCATCGACCTCAGGCGACCTTGGCGTTGCGCGACGCACGCAGCTGACGGGCCGCGGCCACCATGTTCACCAACGCTGCCTCGGTCTCCGGCCAGGCGCGGGTCTTCAGCCCGCAATCCGGGTTCACCCAGAGCCGCTCGGCAGGGATGCACTCGGCGGCCTTCTCCAGCAGCTGCACCATTTCGGCGGTATCCGGCACGCGTGGCGAGTGGATGTCGTAGACCCCCGGGCCGATATCGTTGGGATAGTCGAAGGCGCGGAAGGCTTCGAGCAGCTCCATCTGCGAACGCGAGGTCTCGATGGTGATGACATCGGCATCCATCGCCGCGATGGACTCGATGACGTCGTTGAACTCGCTGTAGCACATGTGGGTGTGGATCTGCGTCTCGTCGCGTACGCCGCTGGCACACAGACGGAACGCCTCGACCGCCCAGTCCAGATAGTGCTGCCACTGGGCACGGCGCAGCGGCAAGCCCTCGCGGAAAGCCGCCTCATCGATCTGGACGATGCGGATGCCGGCGGCTTCCAGGTCGCAGACCTCGTCGCGGATCGCCAGCGCCAGCTGCCGCGCCTGGACCTCACGCGACACGTCCTCACGAGCGAACGACCACATCAGCATGGTCACCGGCCCGGTGAGCATGCCCTTCATCACCCGGTCGGTCTGCTGCTGTGCATAGCGAATCCAGTCGACGGTCATCGGCTGCGAGCGGCTGAGGTCGCCGTAGATCACCGCCGGCTTCACACAACGCGATCCATAGCTCTGCACCCAGCCGAAACGGGTGAACGCATAGCCATCGAGCTGCTCGGCGAAGTACTCGACCATGTCGTTGCGCTCCGCTTCGCCGTGTACCAGCACGTCCAGGCCGATCTGCTCCTGCACCGCCACCGCATGGCGGATCTCGGCCTGCATCGCCTCGGTGTAATCGCCGAGCGACAACCGGCCCTGCTTGTAGGCCTGCCGCGCCAGACGGATGGCCGGTGTCTGCGGGAACGAGCCGATGNNCGCTGCTGTTCGATTCGCGCAGCGAACACCGACGTGCGCTGGCTGTCTTGTGGCTCGATGGCATTCAGGCGCGCCTGAACCTGCGGTTTGTGGATGCGTGGCGAGTGCTGACGTGCCGCCTGCACGGCACGGCTGCGTGCCAGTTCGACCACCACATCCTCGTTTGTCGGCTCGTTGATGGCACGAGCCAGCGTCGCCACTTCGGCGCATTTCTGCACGGCGAAGGCCAGCCAGCCTTTCAGTTCATGATCGAGCCGGTCCTCGCGCTCAAGGTCCACCGGGCTGTGCAGCAAGGAGCAGGACGGCGCCAGCCAGAGGCGATCACCCAGCCGCTCGGCGGCATGCCGCGCCACCTCCAGGGCCTTCTCCAGGTCGCAGCGCCAGACGTTGCGACCATTGACCAACCCCAGCGACAGCACCTTGTAG
>DMTA01000257.1 GCA_003454835.1 Achromobacter sp.
GGGGGGGGGGGGGGCGCGCCCGCCGCGCCCCCCCCCGACGGCTTCCGACTGATGCCCGGGGGCTGATCGCCTACTTCTTGGCCGGCGCCGGCGCCTTCGGCGGCTTGCGCATCTGCTCCAGCAGCGGTCCACACGCGTTGTCGTCATTGGCGCTGGGCGCAATCAGCGCCAGCAGCCCGGCCGCGGGCGTCAGCAACACGCCGAGCGCGACCATACCCGCGCCACGTGCCGCCAGCGGAGCCACATGCACGCCCACATCAGGCGATCCAAACGTGCCGCGCACATACAGCGGCGAGCGCAGCGAGAAAATGCGGAAGCCCTTGCTGTCAGGATCGATGTCCAGGTCCATGGTCTCGTCCTTGAAGTTGGCCGAGCCGGTGATGGTGATCAACGCGTTGTCGGTGTCGAAAACGAAGATGCGCGGCGTCATCACGCCGCTTTTCAGTTCCAGGTCCGCCGCGCCGCAATTGATCTTCACTTCGTCGTCGCCGAACAGCTTGGAGACCACATAGTTGGCGACGTTCAGCCCGGCAAGCTCCATCAGGCTGCGGCTGATCACGCC
Source organism: Achromobacter sp. (assembly GCA_003454835.1). Classification (GTDB taxonomy): domain Bacteria; phylum Pseudomonadota; class Gammaproteobacteria; order Burkholderiales; family Burkholderiaceae_B; genus Achromobacter. The sequence continues at coordinate 563 of DMTA01000257.1, forward strand.
ATCGTTGACCAGCATCTTCACGTCGCCCGTCGCCGAGCCCAGCAAGGCCGCCACGGAGTTGCCCGTGCCGCTGATCGCCAGGTCGCCGTTCAGCTCGCCAAGCGTTTTCTGCATGGCTTCGGTCGCGGGAAAGAGCTGCTTGAGCTGCAGCTGGCGCGCGTGCATGTCGATGCGGCCGGTAAGCGGCGCGCGCGAGCCGTCCAGACGCGCGGTGGCGTTCATGGTGCCGCCCGCCATGCCGAAGCGCAGCGGATCCAGCGTAAGCTTGCCGTCCTGCAGGATGACGTGCACCGACAGCTTGGACAGCGGCAGCTTGCTGTCATGGACGATGCGCGCGGCGTCCAGCGAAACGTCCGCGTCCATGTCGCGCCAGCGGTCCGTGCGGAACTCCTGCGTGGGCAGGACCTTGCCGCCCTTGGGCTTGGCGGGCGCGTCCTTGGATTTGTCCACGGCCGCCTTCGACCCGCCGCCGGACGGCACGCCGATCAGCGGACCCAGGTCGGCCATTTGCAGGAGCTTGGACGACAGCTTGCCGGTCAGCTTGGGACGCGGCGCCCCCAACGCGAACGAGATGTCGCCATGCAGGTCGCTGTCGCCGACCTTGCCGTTGAAGTCCTTGTAGTCGAACACCGCCCCGCCGGGGTTCTGCAGCTTGGCCACCAGATGGCCATCGGTGCTGTAGGGCGGCGTGTCCGGCAACGTCACGCCGGTCAGCGGATAAAGCTGCGCCATGGACGAGCCGGACAGTTTCAGGTGCAGATCCAGCGCGCCGAGGTTCACAGGATCGGTCAACGTGCCCGCGACCGATGCGCGCGTGCCGCCGATAGCCACGTCCGCCTGCAAGGGGAACGGCTGCTTGGGGTCCTTCATGGCCAGCATTCCGCCGACCTTGCCCTCGCCCTTGGTCGCCAACCCTTTGTATTTGCCGTCGACCTTCCAGCCGAACACGTAGTCGCGCGGCGCCGGGGCGGTACCGTCTTCAGGCACGAAGGATTTACCTGTCACGTCCGCAAACGGTACGGGCTTGCCCAGCGGGTCGACCAGCACGGTCAGGTCGGCCTTGAGCATTTCGTCGGCATAGCCGACGCGGCCCTTGTCGAATCCGATCTCGTTGATATCCAGCACCCAGGGCGATGGCTCGCCCGATTCCGGCAGGGTGAAGACCCAGTTGGCGCGACCGTCGGCCAGCCGTTCCAGGTCGGCGGCCGGTTCAGTCAGCTGAATGTGCCGGATGACGACGTGCTGCGCCAGCAGCGGCAAGGGCGACAGGCTGAATTCCGCGCGCTTGAGCGTGGCGAAATGCGGCGCCTTGCCCCACTCCGAATTGGCGATCGTGATGTCGTTGGCCACCACGCGCGGCCAGGGCACCCAGGACCGCAAGCCGCTTTCGCCGGGCTCGCGCTGCCATCGCACAGACAGGTCGCCGTTGATCGCGAAGGGGCGGCCCATGGCGGCGGAGGCCCGTTCATTGATCATGGGCTTGGCCCGGTTCCAGTCGAAGGTGGCGATCACGATCACCAATACCGCCACCAACAGGGCAATGCCCCCTACAATCCCGATCGCTATTTTTCTTGTGCGCGTCATGGTTACTATCCTTGGCTTGGCTGCCGGCCGTACTCCACTGGCCGGACTGACTACCTCAGGGTATCGCGGCCCGCAGCGACGGTCGGACGGAACGACGCCATAATGTGTGCGGATTTTTCCGGTCAGTCGCGATGTGCCAATGCGGCATTGGCACGAACGCCCGCCGGGGTGCGCAGCAAGTCACGTACCCGTCTCCGTTTCGACCGTTACAAAGAGAGACGACTGAGGACAGCGAAAAACAGCCGTATCACACGTCTTCACAGAATTTTTGGCGCCGACTCGGTTCCAATGCGAAATGACGGAATCCGCCCCAACCGGGCGGTGAAGCTGGACAACCTGGAGGCCCGATGCGGCACTCAACCTTGATATTCGTGTTGGCGGCGTTCGCGCTGCTGACGCTCAGCCGCCTGGCGCTTGCCCTGTGGCAATGGCAGCGCGTGCGCAATGCGGGCGGTCTTGCCCCCCTGCTGCTGCAGGGCCTGCGCATCGACGCGCACCAGATCGCGGTGCTGGCGGCGCTGCCGGCCGTGCTGTCGCCGCTGTTCGGCCATATTCCCGTGGCGGCGGACATTGCCGCCGTCTGGTATCTGGTGGCGTTCGTGCTGCTGGCGTTTCTGGAAGTGGCGACGCCGCCCTTCATCATCGAATACGACTCCCGCCCCAACCGCCTGTTCGTCGAATATCTGAAGCATCCGCGCGAGGTTTCCGGGATGCTGTGGCGCGGCTACAAGGGCGCCCTGCTGGGCGGCCTGGGCGCGCTGGCGGTCATCGGCTGGGCCGCCTGGACTTTATTGGGCCATGCACGTCCCGACGCGCCGCTGACCTGGTGGCAGATGCCGCTTGCCAGCATAGCAATCCTGGCGGTGGTGATCCTGGCCATCCGCGGCACACTGGGCCACCGCCCCATCAACCCGTCTTCGGTGGCCTACTGCGCCGACGGCATGCTCAATACCCTGGCGTTGAACTCGCTGTACAACGTGTTCTACGCGGTCTACAGCATGAAGAACGAAAAGTCGGCCTCCGCCGTGTATGGCGGCATGGACGACGACAAGATGCACGCGCTGGTGCTGGCGCAGTCCGGGCTGCCGTATCCGCCGCCGAACCCCGACTACCCCAGCCTTCACCGCCAGCCGGCCACCCGCAAGACACATCGCCCGCTCAATCTGGTCATCATTCTTGAAGAAAGCTTGGGCGCGCAGTACAGCGCTGCTCTCGGCGGCGCCAATCTGACGCCGGAACTGGACGCGCTGGCGCGCGAGGCCTGGACCTTCACCCGTGCCTACGCCACCGGCACCCGCTCGGTACGCGGCCTGGAGGCCGTCACCACCGGCTTTTTGCCCACGCCCGCGCAGGCGGTGCTGAAGCTGCCGCGGTCACAGCGCGGCTTTTTCTCGCTGGCGGATCTGCTGGGGCGCCACGGTTATCACTCGCGCTTCATCTATGGCGGCGAGGCGCACTTCGACAACATGAAGGGTTTCTTCCTGGGCAACGGATTCAAGCAGATTGTCGACCGGGCCGATTTTGTCGACCCGGCGTTTGTCGGCACGTGGGGCGCTTCGGACGAGGACATGTTCAACCAGCTGGACCGCCTGCTGCGCGAGGACGGCGACCAGCCGACCTTCACGCTGGCGTTCAGCGTGTCCAACCACACGCCATGGGAATATCCGGCAGGCCGCATCGAGCCCGACGGCAATCCCGCCACGGTCGAGAACACGGTGCGCTACGCCGACTGGGCGCTGGGCCGCTTCTTTGAGAAGGCCAAGGCGTCGCCGTATTGGGAGAACACCGTCTTTCTGGTGGCGGCAGACCACGACTCGCGCGTGTTTGGCGCCAGCTTGGTGCCGGTGCGCCACTTTCATATCCCGGCCGTGATCCTGGGCGCCGGCATCGAGGCGCGCCGCGATGACCGCCTGGTCAGCCAGATCGACCTGCCGCCGACGCTGCTGTCGCTGATTGGCGTGGATACGGAACACCCGATGATCGGGCATGACCTCACGCGCAGCACGCCGGGACGCGCGATCATGCAGTACGACAGCACCTACGGATATCTGAAGGGTGACGATCTGCTGGTGATGTCGCCCAACAAGACGGCGGTGCAATACCGATATACCGCCCCCGAGGACTACGCCCCCGCGCCGCTGAACCCCGAACTGGCGACTGAGGCGCTGGCGCATGCGTTGTGGCCCAGTTGGGCGTACCGCGAGGGCCGCTACAGCCTGCCGGGGCAGGCGCCGGTGCAGACCGGACCCGAGAACGGCCGCGCAGCCTGACGCAAGCCATTCAGCACAAGGCGTCAGCCTGCCGGCCGCACGAACGCCTTGCGCTTTTTCTCGATGATTGCGTGGCAATGGCAGCCCGGACTGTGGTCGTTGACCATGCCCACGGACTGCATGAAGGCGTACACCGTGGTGGGCCCCACGAACTTCCAACCCAGTTTCTTGAGCGCCTTGGACAGGGCCTCGGACTGTTCGGACGTTGAGGCGCCGTAAGTCGACAGCTTGGAGGGCGGCGCTTCGAAGCGCCACAAGTACGCGGCCAACGATCCCTCGCGCTCGATCATTTCCAAGGCCCGGGCCGCGTTGTTGATCATGGCTTCAATCTTGCCGCGATGGCGCACGATGCCCGCATCCGCCAACAGCGCCTGGACCTCCGGTTCGCCAAAGGTCGCGAGCTTGGCGGGGTCGAAGTTGGCAAAGCCGCGGCGGAAGGCCTCGCGCTTGTTCAGGATGGTGCGCCAGCTGAGTCCGGACTGGAAACCTTCAAGGCAGAGCTGTTCGAACAGCGCGCGATCGTCGGCCTCGGGGCGGCCCCATTCGGTGTCGTGATAGGCCATGTATTCGGCCGACGTGTCCACCCAGCCGCAACGGGCCAGGCCATCTGGAAAATCGGTTTTCGCGGACAAGGAAGCGCTCCTCAGGGCTGACAGGGTACTGATGCTACACCCGCAATGTCCCCGAAAAAAGTCGTAGCGGCCGCAGCTGGAATCCAGATAATATTTCGGGCCTTCGGACCTATGCCCATGTCCCTGCCACTGACTTCGCTCGTTTCCTTCGTATCGCCCGCGGTGCTGGCCGGCGACGACCCATCCGCCAATCCCTGCCTGGACTGCGGCGCCTGCTGCGCGCACTTTCGCGTGTCGTTCTACGTCGGCGAACTGGCCGGTGAAAACGGCGGCCACGTGCCGCTGGACCTGGTCACCCAGATAAGCCCTTTGCGCGCCTGCATGCAGGGCACGGAAATGGGCGGCGGACGCTGCATCTCGCTGCGGGGCGAGCTGGGCAAGCCCGGCATCCACTGCGCCATCTACGAAAGCCGGCCCACGCCGTGCCGCGAGTTCGACATCTGGATGGCGGACGGCTCACCCAATCCGGATTGCCAGCGCCTGCGGCTGTCGCTCGGCCTGGCGCCGGTTCCGCCCCGGCCAGACGCCGAGAACGACCCGGAAGGCCCGCTGCATCCGGACCAGCCCGCCGCCGCATAACTGCGTACCCCGCCTAACCGCGCCACACCCTGTTCCATCCTTGGCCGCGACCGTCAGCACGCGCTGGCCCGACTGCACCATCACCAATCCTTCGTGGACCAGCACCAGCATGCCCTCGGCGTGGGTGTGCGCGGGCACGGAAATGCTCTTGGACTCCCGCCGCCTGCGCAGGCTGAACGGCGTCAGCAGGACGTCGGGCAGAGAGGGAGCGGCAGCCGCTTGAAGCATGATTGGCAGGTTTGAGGTACAGGTTGACGGGTTCCCGTTAGCAGGCCCATTTGAAAATGTACATCATTCTCATCAGCCGGGTATCAGCCCCCCGGATGGAGAATCTACATGGACCACACACGGCTGCGCGACGCCGGCATCAAAGCCACTTTCCCGCGAATGAAGATCCTGGACATCTTCTATCGCCACGCAGACGAGCACATGAGCGCCGCGGACATCTACCGCCGCCTCATCTCGGATCACAGCAACATCGGCCTGGCCACGGTTTACCGGGTGATCACGCAACTGGAGCACGCCGGCCTGCTCAAACGCACCCAGCTCGATACGCACACCAATGTGTTCGAACTGAGCGACAAAGGCCAGCACGACCACCTGGTCTGCACGCGTTGCGGGCAGATACGGGAATCCAGCGATCCCGCCATGGCGCAACGGGTCAGGAAGATCGCGCGGCGCAGCGGCTTCGGACTGGAGTCCTACAGCCTGGTGCTTTACGGCAACTGCGGCTGCGCCAAAGACGATCCCGCCCTGCCCTGCGGAGCCTTCGAATGAACCACGATCAGTTTTTCTTCCACGACCTTTCGAAGTTCCCCATCGTCACCGCCCGCCACGGCGGCGCGCCGCTGGGGTCTTCGGCCACATGGATTCGCGAAATGGAGCTGCTGGTGGAGAACCCGCGCAGCGCGACACCGATGCGCGGGACAAGCTGCGCAAGCGCGGCGAAAAGATGGCCCGCGCCTTCGGCCTGCCATTCCTCGCGGTCGCAACAACGGGCGAAGCGGTCCAATGCGCCCGCGAACTGCTCGGGCAGGCCGGACCGCGCGGCTTCAACGTCGATTAAGGGGCCGGATCGCGATTTAAGACTGGGCGTCGGCGGCCGTTGTTCAATGACAGGCGCCGCCATCCGCGCGGCCGCCATTGCCCACTTTCGCACCGGCCGCCCGACGCATGAACCACGCCCTCGCCTGTCTGTTTTGCCAATCGACGCTCGCGCAGGGCGCGCCGCTGCTCGAGCAGAATGGCGCGGCCATCTGCAAAACCTGTGTGGACCAGTTCGCCGTCCGCTTTGCCGACCGCGCGTGGGCGATGGCCGCCACGCCGCAAGAGCAACTGGACGTGCTGCTGGAAGAAAGCAGCCGCGCGCTGGCGCAGAGCGAAATGCTGGCCGAGCGGGCGCGGTGCTGCGGCTTCAGCCTGAACGACCTGTCGGCGGCGCTGCCCGCGCGCACGCTGTCCTGACGAGCGGCGCCCCCCCGAGGCATCAGAAGGATCCGAACGCCCCGCCAAGCGCAATCACGGCGGCCAGCCCGATGATCGGCCCAACGATGCCGACCACGACGATGTTCATGTAACCCTCCCGGTGCGACGACCCGCACACCGCCAGCAGCGTCACCACAGCGCCGTTGTGCGGCAGGCTGTCTAGCGTGCCCGCGCCGATCACCGACACCCGATGCATCAGCGCCGGATCGATGCCCAGCGTCTGGGCCAACTCCATGTACGTCGCGGCCAGCGATTGCAGGGCGATCGTCAAGCCGCCCGATGCCGAACCGGTCAGGGCCGCCAGCACGTTGGTCGCCACAGCCAGCGACACCAGAGGCCCGCCTTCGATCGACAGCACCCAATCGCGCACCGCCGCAAACGACGGCAGAGACGCGACCACCGCGCCGAATCCCACCAGGCTCGCGACGCTCAGCAAAGGCAGCGCCGAGGCATTCACGCCCGCGTCCATGGTGTCGCGCAGCGACGGCAGCCGCCGGAAGTTCAGCACCACCAGCACGGCAATCGCCGCCAGCAGCGCGGTGATCACTGACCAGACCCCGCCTACCGCGGCCAGGCTCGTGCCGCCCCAACCCGGCTCGGCGAGCCAGTCGGTGTCCATGCGCGGCAGGACGATCAGCGTCATGAGCAGGTTGACCAGGATCACCACCACGAGCGGCGTCGCGGCCACCAGCGTGGACGGCGCATCGGGGGTCCGCTGCCCATGGTGCATTTCGGCCGGATCGAACTCGCGTGCGACCGTGGCGCGCTCGCGCACCAGAACGTCCTCGGATACATCGGCCGGCATGCCGGCGGGCGCGACATAGCCCTCGCCCGCTCGGCGCGCCGAGGCTTCCGCCCGGCTCAGCCACCACAGCCCGAAGCCCAGCATGATTGCGCTGGCGATGATGCCCAGTCCGGGCGCGGCGAACGGCGTGGTCGCAAAGAACGGCATGGGAATGGCGTTCTGCACGGCCGGCGTGCCTGGCAACGCCGACATCGTGAACGTGGACGTGCCGAGCAGGATGGCCGCGGGCATCAGGCGCACCGGAATCCCGGCCGACCGGAACAAGGCATGCGCCATGGGCGCCAGCACGAAAAACGCCACGAACAGGCTGACGCCGCCATAGGTCACGATGGCGCCGGCCAGCACCACAGCCAGAATGGCGCGCCGCGCGCCGAGCTTGCGCGTCATCGCGTCGGCAATCGCCGTGACGGACCCGCTGTCGGCCATCAGCTTGCCGAACAGCGCGCCCAGCAGGAACAAAGGAAAGAACTGCGCCACGAACCCGGCTGCGCCGCCCATGAACGTCTGCGTCCAGTGGGCCAGCAGCGGTTCTCCCGCCGCAGCCGCCGTCACCATGGCCGCGGCCGGCGCCAGCAGCAGGATGCTCCAGCCGCGATAAGCCAGCCCGATCAGAAGTACCAGTGCGAGCAGAATGCCGAAAAGTCCCATGATCAGACCTCGCCCAGAAATTCGTCGATGTCCAGCGATGACCGCTTGCCCAAGTCGTCGCCATGCTCGGCCAGAAAGCGGTCGGCGGCCTTCCTGCCCTCGTCGCGCAACATGCACAGGAACGGCCATTCGGCGTTGAGCTTGGAGGAATAGCCCAGTTCCACCATGAGGTCGGACGAGACGCGATGGATGCGCATGTCCGCCCACATCCGGCCTTCTCCGTTGCCGGGGTCGGCCACCTGGCGCAGCAGCGCGATCATGCGCAGCTCTTTCAGCAGCGACGCATTGAACGTGACTTCGTTCAGACGATTCATGATCTCGCGGGCGCTGCTGGGCAGCCCGGGGCGTTCGACCGGGTTGATCTGCACCAGGATCGTGTCGTGCGACTGGCAATCCCGCACCAGCGGCGTGATCGTGGGATTGCCGCTGTAGCCGCCGTCCCAATAGGGGTCGCCGTCGATCATCACGGCGCGGAACATGGTCGGCAAGCAGGCCGAGGCCAACAGCACGTCGGCATTCACCTCGGCATTCTTGAACACCCGGCCGCGTCCGGTGCGCGCATTGGTCGCCGTGATGAACAGATGGATGGGCGCGCGCGCCAGCTCGTCGAAGTCGATGACTTCCTGCAGGATGGCGGCCAGCGGATTGGCCGCAGCGCTGAGGTCATAGGGCGAAAACACCCGCGACGCCAGATCGAAGGCGATGAACATGGGCGAATGATCCAGCGACCATGAGCCCATCAGGATATCGAGCGGGCTGCGGCGAAAGGGGCTGTAGCGCGCGGCGTCGGACACGCGACGCCAGAAGTCCTCGAGCGCCGCACGGGCGCCGTCGGCGCCGCCCCGCGCATGCCCCAGCACCAGCACGGCGGCATTCATGGCGCCGGCGGAAGTGCCGGAAATACCGTCGATGCCAAGCCAGGATTCTTCCAGCAGCCGGTCCAGCACGCCCCAGGTGAAGGCGCCGTGCGCGCCGCCGCCCTGCAGGGCCAGGTCGATCAACAGAGGATCGCGATCAGTCGATGACGCTTTGGATCGGGCCACGGCGGGTACTCCTTGCGGGAGGCTGGGGGAAGCGGGCGATCAGATGACTGCGATATGAACTATGTTGCGGCGCACATACCGTTCAGCAGTTATACGCGATGCCTTTGAAAAACGGAAGACAGCGCCTGTGCGGCATCGACACAGGCGTCGCCCCCCAGCGGCCATGACCGGGCCTGCGGCGCGGCCGCAGCAATTCAATTCATCGTTGTCGCGCCGTCCGTCAACCGCCAGTACGTTTCATGCGCCGCCAGCTCCAGAGCCGTGCTTTCCAGTCCCTTGAGCTGCGACGCGTACGCGCCGATTGCCCGTGCCTTGCTCGCCGCATCCACCGCCAGCCGCACCGGTGTGGCTGTCACGCCCCGCGCGTGCAGTTGCGCCAACCGGGCCTGCACGACGCCTGGCCGGTCGCGGTGCGGCACATCCTCGTAACCAAACCAGGCCACCCCGGGCAGCGCCTCGCGGATCATGAGGGTGGCGTCGCCGACGCGCTCGTGGTCGTAATGGAAGACACCCAGCGGCATCGCAACACTCGCGGGCGCCAGGCTCGCCAGCAGGTGGAACAGGCGTTCGGTGATCAGCGGCGCATCCTGATCCTGCGTCGCCGTGTACTGACAGTCCAGGAAGCCGAGCGCCAGCCCAGTGGCGCCCACGATGCCAAGCGCCTCCCTGTCTTCGGCCAGCCGGCACGTCATCGCGGCGTCCGCGCTGTCGAACCCGCATCGGCGGTCCCAATCGGTCAGCGGGTGCTGCATGGGCGCCCGCGCCGTAAACACCGTCACGACCGTGCTGCCCGGCCGCGCGGCCAGCAGGCCCGCGCAACTCAGAATGGCGTCGTCCAGATGGGGCGATATCACGACCAGGGGGGATGGCGGCAATGACGGATCGTCAGCCAGGTTTTGCGCTTGCGCGTGGTCCATCGGATGTCTTCGATCCGCAGGGGATCGCGGTGAATGGCAACCCCGGCGTGCAGCAAGCGCCATGCCGGGCGACATCCGCGGGGAAGGCGGCGATGCCGGGCGGCATCCGCGCGGCAGCCGGCAATG
>DMTA01000173.1 GCA_003454835.1 Achromobacter sp.
TGACCATCTCATTAGGGCCGCATAATCGCGGCCCCTGCATTCACTACCTTCTAACCCTCATCAAGCCTTACGCACCTGCGCAATCAGCGCATCCAGTTGCTTAAGCATCGAATCCACTTCCTCAGCCGTCACATTCAGCGCAGGCATGAAGCGCAGCAGGTTCGGACGCGGCGCGTTCAGCAGCAGACCTTCCGGCGCCTGATTACGCGCAGCTTCGACAATCGCCGGACCATCATCACGATCCATCACCAGCGCGCGCAGCAGACCCATGCCGCGTTCGCCCTTCATGCCGTACTTGGCCGAGATGGCCAGCAGGCCTTGGGACAATTGCTTGGCACGCGCATTGACCGCGTCCATGAAGCCCGGCGCGACCAGCGCGTCGAAGACGGCGACGCCGACGGCGGTGGTCAGGGGGTTGCCGTTGTAGGTGCCGCCTTGGTCGCCGTGCTGGAACACGCTGACTTCCTGACGGGCCAGCAGGGCGGCCAGCGGCACGCCGCCGCCGATGCCCTTGGCCAGGGTCATGATGTCGGGGACGACGTCAAAGTGCTGGTAGGCGAACATCTTGCCGGTGCGGCCCATGCCGGTCTGGACTTCGTCGACGATCAGCAGTAACTGGTTTTCATCGGCCAGCTTGCGCAGGCCTTGCATGAATTCCTTGGTGGCGGGCAGCACGCCGCCTTCGCCTTGGACGGGTTCCAGCATGATGGCGACGGTCTTGTCGTCGATCAGCTTGCGCACGGATTCCAGGTCGTTCAGTTCGGCCTTGGGGAAGCCTTCGACCTGCGGGGCGAACATCTTGTCCCAGCCCGGCTTGCCCGACGCGGACATGGTGGCCAGGGTGCGGCCGTGGAAGCCGTGGTTCATGGTGATGATCTTGTAGGCACCGTTCTTCTTGACCTGGCCCCACTTGCGCGCGAGCTTGATGGCGCCTTCGTTGGCTTCGCCGCCGCTGTTGGCGAAGAAGACGCGGTCAAAGTCGGACGCGCCGGTCAGGCGCTGGGCCAGTTCAATCGAGGGGATGTTGTAGAACGCCGGCGACGGGTTCATCAGCTTTTGCGACTGTTCGACCAGCGCGCGCTGCATTTCGGGCGCGGAGTGGCCCAGGGTGTTCACCGCCCAGCCCTGCACGAAGTCCAGGTATCGCTTGCCCGCGTGATCCTCCAGCCAGGATCCCTTGCCGCTGACGAACACGAGGTCCGGGCGGGAGGTGATCTCCATGAGGGTGTCGACGTTGAACTGGCTGAATTCCATGGCGGTTCCTGCGGGATGTAAGGACAGGGGATGAGGGAAATTTCGGGGAACTTCCCCGGGGGAAGCGCGAAAAGGCAAATGTAGCACCGACGGGGGGATGCTATCGTGACGCCACCCCTCCGATCTGCCCCGGGCCGGCCTCACAAGGGCTGCCAGCGCGGGCGCTCTATTTTATGCAGGCGATGCGCCCTCGCGCGCAGTTCGCCGTCGCTTTTTACTGACCAATCATGAAACGTATTCTTTCCAGTCTTGCCGTCGGCCTGGCCTTGGCCGCCGCCATGACGCCCGCCCACGCGGAATATCCCGACCGTCCCATCCGCCTGATCGTGCCGTTCCCGCCGGGGCAGGCGACCGACATCTTTGCGCGCGCGCTGGCCGAGAAGCTGGGCGCGGCGGTCAAGCAGCCGATCGTGGTGGAGAACCGCGCCGGCGCGGGCAGCAATATCGGGATGGAGCAGGCCACGCGCGCGGCACCGGACGGTTACACGCTGGTGATCGCGGGTAGCGCGGCGGCGGTGAACCAGACGCTGTACAAGACCATCAACTACAGCCTGACGAAGGATTTTGCACCGGTGTCGGGTGTGTTCTCGGTGCCGCTGATGTTCCTGGCGACGCCGGCGTCGGGCATTACGTCGCTGCAGCAGCTGGTGACGCAGGCGCGCGCGAATCCGGGCGAGCTGGCGTATGCCAGCGCAGGGATTGGCGGCACGCAGCATTTGTCGGCCGAGATGTTCAAGGCGGCGGCGGATATCGACATTCGCCACATTCCGTACAAGGGCAGTGGTCCGGCGCAGGCGGATTTTCTGGGGCATCAGGTGCCGCTGATGGTGGACTCGGTGACGGCGGGGTTGCCGCATGTGCAGAGCAAGAAGGCGGTGGCGCTGGCGGTGACGACGGCGAAGCGGTTGCCGCAGTTGCCGAATGTGCCGACGGTGGCGGAATCGGGTTACCCGGGGTTTGAGGCGATTGGCTGGGCGGCGGTGTTGGCGCCGAAGGGGACGCCTGCGGAGATTACCAATTCGCTTAGCAAGCAGATCGGGCAGGTGTTGAATACGCCGGAGATGCAGAAGTTTTTCCGGGATCGTGGCGCGGAGCCGATGCCGTTGACGCCTGAAGCGACTGGGTCGTTTATTGCCTCGGAAGTGGATAAGTGGGGCAAGGCGGTGAAGCAGTCGGGCGCGCAGGTGGATTGAGCGCGTTACTCGATTGACGTCGCTGCAAGCCGTCCCTGAATCAGGGGCGGCTTTTTTGTTGGTGGGCTTGGGGTCTGACTTCGGCGTTCTTCGGGAGGCCGGCGACATCTTGCCGGGTGTCAGACACCTTCTCGACCTTCGCACCGCAAATCGCGATTGGGTGGTTTTTCTGGATGATCCATCCAGCTTCAGGTGGTTTATCGGACGCGGGCGCTTGCCTAAGCTCGTAGCTCCATCGACACCTGAAGGAGATTTTCCATGGCGGACCATTCGATCAAAGGCAAGGTCGCGATCATCGCGGGCGGGGCGAAGAATCTGGGCGGGCTGATTGCGCGCGATCTGGCTGAGCAGGGTGCCCGCGCGGTGGCGATCCACTACAACAGTGCGGCATCCAAGACCGAAGCCGAGGCGACCGTGGCGGCAGTGCAGGCGGCAGGTGCAAAGGCCGTGGCGTTGCAGGGCGACCTGACGACGGCGGCGGCAATGGAGACGCTGTTTGCCGATGCGGTGGCGGCGGTGGGCCGGCCGGATATTGCGATCAATACGGTGGGCAAGGTGCTCAAGAAGCCCTTTACCGAGATCAGCGAAGCCGAGTACGACGAGATGACGGCGGTAAATTCCAAGACAGCGTTTTTCTTTCTGCGCGAGGCGGGCCGGCACGTGAATGACAACGGCAAGGTGTGCACGCTGGTGACGTCGCTGCTGGGCGCGTTCACGCCGTTCTATGCGGCCTACGCGGGAACGAAGGCGCCGGTGGAGCATTACACGCGTGCGGCGGCCAAGGAGTTTGGGGCGCGAGGGATTTCGGTGACGGCGGTGGGGCCGGGGCCGATGGATACGCCGTTCTTTTATCCGGCCGAGGGCGACGATGCCGTGGCGTATCACAAGACCGCGGCGGCGCTGTCGCCGTTCAGCAAGACGGGGCTGACGGATATCGAGGACGTGGTGCCGTTCATCCGCCATCTGGTCAGCGACGGCTGGTGGATCACGGGACAGACCATCCTTATCAACGGCGGCTACACGACCAAGTAGACGTCAGACCAGGGAGAGCGGCATGCATATGGCGATCGTGATCGGAGGCGGCGCGGTGCTGTTGGGCGTGTTTCTGCTCTTCGGGAAGTTGTGGGGCGGCGATGCGGCGGCGCTGGCGGTGGCGGCCAAGGCGTTCATTCCCGTGTGGCTGGTGGTGTCGCTGGTGAACATGTGGGTGGGTGTGACCCACGCCGGCTACAGCGTGCGCGAGGAACTGCCGATTCTGGCGATCGTGTTTCTGGTGCCGGCGGCGCTGGCTGCGGTGGCGATCTGGCGTAGCGGCTGACGCGGCCGGATCGGATCCCGATCAGCCCCCAATTGCGGCTATGCTTTTCATGCCCTGCGCGCGCCCGGTCAACCGGAGACGCGCGCTTTCCCGTTGCACCGTCTTCCCGCATCGCCACAGGCCGCCCATGGACCGATTCGATCAATACCGCGTGTTTGCGCAGGTTGCCGAAATGGGCAGTTTCATCAAGGCGGCCCATGCGCTGGACGCGCCCCGAGCGTCGGTGTCCGCCGCCATCCAGCAATTGGAAACCCAGCTTGGCGTGCGGCTGCTGCATCGCACGACCCGGCAGGTGCGGCTGACGGCGGACGGCGAGCAACTGCTGGAGCGCGTGCTGCCGCTGCTGGCCGAAGTCGAAGACATCGACCAATTATTCGAGGCGAGCGATCGCCAAGTGTCCGGCAAGCTCAGCATCGATGTGCCGAGCCGCGTGGCGCGGCGGTTGATCGCGCCGCAATTGCCCGGCTTGCTCCGCCGACACCCGCGCTTGCAGGTCGTTCTAAGTTCGACCGACCGCGCCATCGATCTGGTGCAGGAAGGGGTGGATTGCGCGGTGCGCATCGGCGCGCTGCACGACAGCAGCCTGGTGGTGCGGCCGCTGGGCAGCATTTCGCTCATCAATTGCGCCAGCCCTGCCTACTTGAGCGAACATGGCGAACCCGCGAGGCCGGAAGATCTGGCGAGCGGGCATTGGGCCGTGGGGTATGCGTCGCCCACGACGGGACGGGAGCTGCCCTGGGAATCGCCGTCGGCCGATGGCAGCGTGCGCCAGGACACGGTCCGTAGCCGGGTGGTGGTGAACAACGCAGAAAGCTATATCGCCTGCTGCCTGGCCGGGCTGGGTCTGATCCAGATTCCCCGGTTCGACGTGCAGCATCTGCTGGATGCGGGCGAATTGGTGGAAGTCATGCCCACCGCGCGCGCAGCGTCCATGCCGGTGTCGCTGCTGTATCCCCACCGCCGCCAGCGGTCGCGGCGGCTGGCTGTTTTTCATGAGTGGTTTGCGGGTGTGATGGCGCCATATATTGACTCCTGACCCTCGACGCCTGACCCTCTGCGCCGGCCCGTCGACGCCCACATCTCGACGTCCGCATCCGGTCGTCTGAATCAACGCCCGCCCCGGCAGTCCGCACGGTCCAAAGCAGTGCCGGCATGCGCGCTCGCGGCGCATCGGCCGCACCATGGCGGGGCGCGGGATGCACCATCCCCGCGTCGCTCCCAGTACATGAGACATGGCATGGAACTTGCATTGAATGCGTTTGTATACCGACTTGGTGTGCAACGCATTGACCCACCCGGGCAGTGCGGGCCCTGGAGAGTTCCTCATGAAACGCAGATCCCTGTTGCTGTCCCTTTGCGCCGCCGCCACCCTGCTGGCCGCCCCTGTGTCGCACGCCGACGCGCTGGACGATATCGTCAAAGCGGGCGTCATCAAGATCGCCGTGCCGCAGGACTTTCCGCCGTTTGGGTCGGTGGGCTCGGACATGAAGCCGTTGGGCTATGACATCGACACCGCGCAGCTCATCGCCAAGCAACTGGGCGTGAAGCTGGAACTGGTGCCGGTCACCAGCGCGAACCGCGTGCCGTACCTGCAGACGAAGAAGGTGGACCTGGTGATCTCCAGCATGGGCAAGAATGCCGAGCGCGAGAAGGCCATCGATTTTTCTGAAGCCTACGCGCCGTTTTTCAACGGCGTGTTTGGCCCGGCGGACCTGAAGGTGTCGTCCGCCGCGGATCTGGCCGGCAAGACCATTGGCGTGACGCGTGGCGCGGTGGAGGACATCGAGCTGACCAAGATTGCGCCCGCGTCCGCCACGGTCAAACGTTATGAGGACAACAACGGCACGATCACCGCCTTCCTGTCGGGACAGGTGCCGATGATCGCAACGGGAAACGTGGTGGCCGCGGCCATCCTGGCGCGGAATCCGCCCAAGAAGCCCGAGACGAAATTCCTGATCAAGAACTCGCCGTGCTACATCGGCCTGAACAAGGACGAACCTAAGCTGCGCGCCCGCGTGAACGACATTCTGGCGGCCGCCAAGCAGGACGGCTCGCTGTCGGCAATTTCGCAAAAATGGCTGGGCGCTGCGCTGCCCAAGGATCTGTAGCCTAAGCGGCGGCCGTCATGGCTTACGAGTACGACTTCGCCTCGGTGTTCGAGTACACGCCGGTGCTCCTCAAGGGCATCGGCGTGACGATCGAACTGATTGCGTTCGGCGCGGTGGCGGGCGTGGCGATCGGCATCGCGGGCGCCTGGGTGCGCACGCAGGGGCCAAAGTGGCTGCGCGCGCCGGTCACCGCGTATGTCGAGCTGATCCGGAACACGCCGTTTCTGATTCAGCTCTTTTTTGTGTTCTTCGGCCTGCCGTCGCTGGGCATCCAGCTTGGCGAGATGCAGGCGGCGTGTCTGGCGATGGCGCTGAACCTGGGCGCCTATAGCACCGAGATCATCCGCGCC
Organism: Achromobacter sp.; assembly: GCA_003454835.1. Lineage (GTDB taxonomy): Bacteria > Pseudomonadota > Gammaproteobacteria > Burkholderiales > Burkholderiaceae_B > Achromobacter. The sequence goes on from DMTA01000173.1 coordinate 6,224, forward strand.
GGCATCGACGCCACGCCGCGCGGACAGTACGAGGCGGGCGCGAGCTTGGCGCTGTCGCGCCTGCAGGTATTTCGGCACGTGGTGCTCAAGCCCGCGCTGATGCGCATCTGGCCGGCGCTGTCTTCGCAGATCGTGATCGTGATGCTGGGATCGGCGGTGTGCTCGCAGATCGCGGCCGAGGACCTGACGTTTGCCGCGAACTTCATCCAGTCGCGCAATTTCCGGGCGTTCGAGGTGTACCTCGTGACGACAGGCATCTATCTGGCGCTGGCCCTGCTGCTGCGGCAGATCCTGCGCATGACCGGGCGGCGGTTGTTCCGCAAGGCGGCAAGATGATCGAATTTTCCACCTGGGACATCGTGCGCAACCTGCTTCTGGCGGCGCGCTGGACAATCATCCTGTCTCTTGCAGCCTTTGTGGGCGGCGCGCTGATGGGCGTGCTGGCGCTCATGATGCGCACGTCGCGCGTGGCCGCGATGCGGCGCATCAGCTGGGCGTATATCGAACTTTTCCAGGGCACGCCGCTGCTGATGCAGTTGTTTCTGGCGTTCTTCGGGCTGTCGCTGATCGGCGTGGAGGTGCCGCCGTGGCTGGCCGCGGGCGCGGCGCTGACGTTGTGGTCGGGCGCGTTTCTCGCGGAGATCTGGCGCGGCTGCGTGGAGGCCGTGCCGAAGGGACAGTGGGAAGCGTCGGCCAGCCTGGCGCTGGGATACGTGCAGCAGATGCGCTACGTGGTGCTGCCGCAGGCGCTGCGCATTGCTGTGGCGCCCACCGTGGGCTTTGCGGTGCAGATCGTCAAGAGCACGGCGCTGACATCCATCATCGGGTTCACCGAACTGTCGAAGGCGGCCACGGTGATCACCAACGCCACCTTCAGCCCATTCACCGTCTATGCCTGCGCCGCGCTGATTTATTTCGCGCTGTGCTGGCCCCTGTCGCGCCTCAGCCTTCGGCTGGAAAGGAAGTTGCATGCCCCTCATCGCCCTTGAAGACGTCCGCAAGCGGTTTGGCGACAACGAAGTGCTTAAAGGCGTGACGCTGCGCGTCGAGCCCGGCGAGGTGATTGCCATTATCGGCAAGAGCGGCTCGGGCAAGAGCACGCTGCTGCGATGCATCAACGGGCTGGAGCAGATCGACGGCGGTGCGATCATGGTGGCCGATGCGCAGTTGGGCGACGACGAGCTGCGGCTGCGGGCGCTGCGGCTGAAGGTAGGCATGATCTTTCAGCAGTTCAATCTGTTCCCGCACCTGACCGTTGGGCGCAACGTGATGCTGTCCCCCATGGTGGCCAAGCGCGTGCCCGAGCGCGAGGCCGAGGACATGGCCCGCGCGATGCTGACCCGCGTGGGCCTGGCGCACAAGTTCGACGCGTGGCCGGACGAGCTGTCGGGCGGGCAGCAGCAGCGCGTGGCGATCGCACGCGCGCTGGCGATGCAGCCGCTGGCCCTCTTGTGCGACGAGATTACGTCGGCGCTGGATCCGGAGCTGGTCAATGAAGTGCTGGCGGTCGTGCGGGAATTGGCGGCCGACGGTATGACGCTGTTGATGGTGACGCACGAGATGCGGTTCGCGCGCGAGGTTTGCGATCGCGTGGTGTTCATGCACCAGGGCCGCGTGCACGAGATCGGCCCGCCCGAGGCGCTTTTCACCACGCCGGCCACGCCCGAATTGCGGCAGTTTCTGGGGATGACGAACCTGGCGGCCTGATCGAAACCGGACCCTTGCTTACCCTGTCCCTGTTTGATGGCGTGACTTGGTGCCAGCGGGGCCGTGCGTCGCCCGCCGCCTCCGGCAAGTAAAAATGCACCACCTGTCCTGGTGCTTATAGCTCTATCGCGGGTGCGGCACGGTTCCTATATTGGACTTGTCCGCTGCCGGACTTTGGGTTTCCCCGGCGCGGTTTCACCCCACCTGAGACCTGAGGAGCGATGACATGGACAAGGACCGCATCAAGGGCGCCGCCAAGGAAGTGAAGGGCGCAATCAAGGAAACGGCTGGCAAAGTGACAGGCAGCACCCGCACCGAGGCCGAGGGCAAAGTGGAAAAAACCGAAGGCAAAGTGCAGCGTAATGTAGGCGAAGCCAAGGATCAGGCACGGGACTTGCTGGACAAATAATCGCGGCTGCCAAGTGGCACCCGCAACGTCCAACGAACGCCCGAAGGAGAAGAAAATGACCAACCGTATTTGGCTTGCGATGCTGCTTGCGATCTCCGCCGTGACCGCCGGCTGCAACACGATGGAAGGTGCCGGCAAGGATATCGAACGTGGCGGGGAGAAGATCCAGAACCAGGCCAAGTAAACGCTGGCTGCCTGCATCAAAGGGTCGGCGCGTTGACGGCGCGCCGGCCTTTTTTCGTTTCTGCGCAGGGCAGGTCATTCGGCCGTGAAGAACGGGGCGAGTAAGCGGCCGGTCGGCGGATTCGCTTGCCAGTCCGCCCGCACAGCCCGCTGACTCACTGACTCAGCGCGAAAAGCCGCGCGCCGAGATTTCCCAGATATCTTCCACCACCCCGTCGCGCACCACCACCAGCCCATCATGGAGGTTGAACGTGGGGTCCACGTGCGAGGGCACCAGGCGCAGCACCGCGCCCAGATCGGGCGCCTGCGCCCCCGGCTCCACGCGCACGACGCCGTGCTCATCATTGATGGCGGTGTACGTCAGACCCGGTTCGCCGACGATGGCGGGCGGGCCGCATTCGGCCGTGGTGGACTTGAGCCCCGCGTCCAGGATCACGCGGTCGGGCGCCGGCTTGCTCATGACGGTGGCCAGCACGAACAAGCTGTTTTCAAACGCCAGGGGGCCGTCCCACTCGTTGGCGCCGTAATCGCCGTCCATGAAGGCGTAGGAACCGGCCTGCAGTTCGGTATAGACGCCGCTGGCCGCATCGAATTCGGCGCTGCCGGTGCCGCCTCCGGTGATGGTGTCGCAGGCGATGCCGCTTTCGCGAAGCAACTGCGCATACGACGCGGCAATGCGCGCCGCTTGGCGGCACACCTCGGCGCGTTCGTCGCGCGTGCGGTAATGCTGCACGGACCCGTGATAAGCCTGCAGGCCGGCGAAGTTCACGCCGGGCAGGTCACGCGCCTGTTGCGCCAACGCCAGCACGAGGGCGTCGTCCGACACGCCGCAGCGACCCTGTCCAACATCCACTTCCACGAGCACATCGATCTGCGCGCCCGCCTGCACCATCGCCTGTGAAACCTGCGCGAGGTTGTGCGCGTTGTCCACGCACACGCTCACCTTCGCCACGCGCGCAAGCTGGCCCAGCAGCGCCAGTTTGGCGGGGCCGACGACTTCGTTGCTGATGTGGATGTCCTGGATGCCGGCAGCGACAAAAGGCAGGGCCTCGCTGACCTTCTGGCAGCAGATGCCGCGTGCGCCCAGTTCAAGCTGACGCAGGGCGATTTGCGGACACTTGTGCGCCTTGGCGTGCGGCCGCAGCGCGACGTCGTGGCGGTCGGCCCAGGCCTGCATCGCGCGCAGGTTGGCCTCGAAGGGCGTCAGGTCCAGCACGAGGCTGGGCGTATCGACGCGGGCCAAGGGATCGCCCGGTTGCGCGGGCGGGGGCAGCGCAATGCCGCGTATGACTTCCTGGGACATCCTGATGACTCCGTAGTCTGACTGCTTGAGAGGTAACACGCGCATAACCAAAGCGGGACCACCCATAACCAAACGGGCGATGCACCCCCAGGTAAACGATAGCCCCGTAACCATTGGCTACCAGTGGGCGACATGACAGAATTTCATCATGAAAACGGCCCCCAAGGGGAGGCCCATTTCCGGCGGGGCAATGCTGCCGCGCCGGCGATGACAAGACGACCCACGTCACCCGACAGACCTGTCATTCCGTTCCGGAGAAGCTCGCATGAAACTCAAGCATTGGATCACCGCCCTGACTGTCGCGGTTGCCGCTGTCGGCGCCACCAGTTCGGCACAAGCCCAGCAGTTTTTCCGCATCGGCACGGGCGGCACGGCTGGCACGTACTACCCGATCGGCGGCATCATCGGCAACGCCGTGTCGCAACCCGGCAAGCTGATCGCCACGGCGGTCGCCTCCAACGGGTCGGTCGCCAACATCAACGGCATCATGGGCGGCTCGTTTGAAGCCGGCTTCACGCAGTCGGACGTGGCGTTCTGGGCTTACAGCGGCACCGGCACGTTCGAAGGCAAGCCCAAGGCGCAGGACCTGCGTCTGATCTCGACGCTGTATCCGGAAAGCATCCATCTGGTGACGCGCAAGGGTTCCGGCATCAAGGGCGTGGCCGACCTGAAGGGCAAGCGCGTGTCGATGGACGAGCCGGGCTCCGGCACGCTGGTCGACGTGCGCCTGATCCTGGGCGCGTACGGCATGACCGACAAGGACGTGAAGGCCGAATACCTGAAGCCCAATCAGGCGGGCGACAAGCTCAAGGACGGCGGCCTGGACGCGTTCTTCTTCGTGGGCGGCGCGCCGGCAGGCGCCATCGCCGAACTGGCTTCCACGGGCAACATTGAACTGGTGTCGCTGGTGGGTCCGGAAATTGACGCCCTGCGCGCCAAGCAGGAGTTCTTCACGCCGGACGTCATCACCGCCAACACGTACCAGAACATCCCCGAGGTCAAGACGATTTCGGTGAACGCGCAGATGGTGACGTCGGCCAAGATCCCCGAGCAGACCGTGTATGAGGTGACCAAGGCGCTGTACAGCGACGCCACGCGCAAGACGCTGGACGCCGGCCACGCCAAGGGCAAGCTGATCACGCGTGAAAATGCGACCAAGGGCGCCGGCATTCCGTTCCACCCGGGCGCCGAGAAGTTCTACAAAGAAATCGGTTTGCTGAAATAAGCCCCCCCGTGCGCCTGCGGCGCTTCCCCCAGGGGCGCCGGTGGCGGACCGGCAGAGCCGGATCCGCGCGGCCCCGCTCGGACGGATCGGGTTCTTAATTCGGATTGCCTGCCTTTGAAGGGGTAGGCGAACTGTCGTAGTGCTTTATGTCGGCGGCGAATGCTTTCGCGCCGCATCTGAGCAGGGCCGCCGTTGTGCGGCCCTGCTTGCTGGATCACCTTGAGAATCACCGCGATGGAAATCGATCACGAGAAAACCCAGAAGCTGGCGGAAAAGTACGATTCGGAAATCCGCTTCCGGCCGCTGGACAAGACTGCCACGTGGATCGTCTCGGGCCTGCTGGTCAGCCTCTCGATCTTTCATTACTACACCGCCGGCTTCGGCCTGCTGCGCGAGGCGACGCACCGCGGCGTGCACCTGGCCTTCGTGCTGAGCCTGATCTTCCTGGTCTTCGGCTTTTCCAAGTCGCATTACCAGCGCGAACCCAAGTCGACCTGGTATGCGCCGGGCGGCATTCCGCTGTACGACTGGATCATCGCGATCGCGCTGGCCCTGTCGGTGCTGTACATCCCCTACATCTTCGAGGACCTGGCGTTCCGCGTGGGCAATCCGCTGCCGCAGGACGTGCTGATGGGCTCGATCCTGCTGATCGGCCTGTTGGAAGCCACGCGGCGCGCCATGGGCTGGCCGCTGCCGATCATCGCGCTGGTGTTCATGGCGTACGCGATGTTCGGACCGTACTTCCCCGGACTGCTCAAGCACGCGGGCAATACGTGGTCGCAGGTCGTCAATCACATGTACCTGACCAGCCAAGGCGTGTACGGCGTGGCGGTGGGCGTGGTGGCGACCTACGTGTTCCACTTCGTGCTGTTCGGCGTGCTGGCCACCCGCATCGGGCTGGGGCAGTTGTTCCTGGATGTGGCCTCGACCGTGGCGGGGCGTTACGCGGGCGGGCCGGCCAAGGTGTCGGTGTTTGGCTCGGCGATGTTCGGCATGATCTCGGGGTCGTCGGTGGCCAACGCCGTGACGGTGGGGTCGCTGACCATTCCGGCGATGATCCGCGTGGGCTATCCGCGCCATTTCGCGGCGGGCGTGGAAGCCGCCAGCAGCACGGGCGGACAGATCACGCCGCCCATCATGGGCGCGGCCGCGTTCCTGATGATCGAGTTCCTGGGGATTCCGTACCAGCAGATCGCCATCGCGGGCATCTTCCCGGCGTTCCTGTACTTCTTCGGCATGTTCATGCAGGTGCACTTCGAGGCCAAGCGCGAAGGCTTGCGCGGGCTGACCCCCGAGGAAATGCCCAAGCTCAAGCAGTCGTTCAAGATGCGCTGGCCCACGCTGATTCCGCTGGCGATGCTGATCGGCATGCTGGCCAGCGGCCGCACGCCGTATCTGGCGGCCTTCGCGGGCATTACGGGCTGCATCGTGGTGGGCATCCTCAATCCGTACACGCGGCTGCGGTTGCGCGATCTGTACGAAGCCTTTGAAACCGGCGCGAAGTACGCGCTGGCGGTCGGCGCGGCCGCCGGCACGGTGGGTATCGTGATCGGCGTGGTGACGCTGACGGGCGTGGGCTTCAAGATCTCGTACATCGTGATTGCCGCCTCGCAGGCGATGGCGTCGGGCGCGGCGTTCTTCCTGCCCGAAGCGATGACGGACATGCAGTCGATGACGCTGATCGCCGCGCTGGTCATGACCGGCATCGTCTGCATCCTGATGGGCTGCGGCGTGCCCACGACCGCCAACTACCTCATCATGGTGGCGGTTGCGGCGCCGACGCTTGTGCAGCTGGGCGTGCAGCCCATCGCGGCGCACTTCTTCGTGTTCTATTTCGGCATCCTGGCGGACATCACGCCCCCGGTGGCGCTGGCCGCCTACGCGGCGGCGGGCATGGCGGGCAGCGATCCCTTCAAGACCGGGAACACGGCGTTCCGGCTAGGCATCACCAAGCTGATCGTGCCGTTTGTCTTCGTGTTCTCGCCGTCGCTGCTGATTTCGGTGCAGGGGTTCACCTGGTACGACTTCTTCGTGACGCTGATCGGCTGCATGGTCGGTCTGGTGCTGCTGTCTGCCGCCTTCTCGCGTTACATGCTGGTCGGCATGAAGAGCTGGGAGCGGTGGCTGTGCACGATCGGCGCGCTGCTAACGATCATTCCGGGATTGGTCAGCGGCATCATCGGGTTGGTCATTTGCATCCCCGTCTTCATCCGCCAGCTGGCTGGCCTGAAACTGGAGAACGCGCCCAAGACGGCATAGCAAAGGACGCTGAAAGAAAAAAAGGGGCGGATCTTCACAGGTCCGCCCCTTTTCACTGAATCAGCCATTTTGTCAGCATTTGGGTGCAAAATAGGCGTCCTTGCGTGCAAGGTGACGTAGTACAACATCCGCCTTTTCCCCGGTTGCCCGGCAAAATAAATCGGCGTAAAGTAAAATTCATGTTTGCTGGTCTGCCGATATGCGGGCCGACTGTGCAAACAGGCACAAACTGCGCCATATGTTCGATATCCTGGTCTATCTGTTCGAGAATTACTACACGCCTCAGGCCTGTCCTGCTGCCGATGTGCTCGCCAAGCGGCTCGCCGCTGCCGGTTTCGAGCACGAGGACATCGACGNNCTTGCCGAGTCCACCGAACGGTGCGTCGACCTGGCCCAGGCTCCCACGTCCGGAACCCGGATCTACACCGACAACGAATACCAACAGCTCGGCACCGAGTCCATCGGCTTCATCGCTTTTCTGGAATCGGCCGGCGTGCTGCCCGCGCCCCTGCGCGAGATCGTCATCGACCGGGGCCTGGCCTCGCCGGAAACACCCGTGCCGCTCTCCAAGATCAAGATCATCGCCCTCATGGTTCTCTGGAGCCAGGAAGCCGAGATCGACAATCTGGTCCTCGAAGAGCTGCTCGACGAAGAAGGCGGGCGCCTGCTGCATTGAGCACGCGTTCCCGCGCCACGCTTCCCAACCCCTCGGCCCGCGCGTTTGATCGTGCGGGCTGAAGTCTTATCTGCGTCCCCTTGAATTACGTTGGCCGCTTCGCCCCCAGCCCCAGCGGACCGCTGCATGCGGGCTCGCTGGCGACCGCCCTGGCCAGCTGGCTGGTCGCCCGGGCCCAGCGCGGGCGCTGGGTGCTGTGCATCGAGGAGCGGGCGCGGCGC
>DMTA01000167.1 GCA_003454835.1 Achromobacter sp.
GACACCGGCCGCGTGCTCGCGCTGGACATCCTGGACATGCCGCCGCTGGCCGGCGTGGAGTTCCTTCACGGTGACTTCAGGGAAGAAACCGTCCTATCTCAGTTTGAAGCCATGCTCGGGGATCAGCCGGTAGACCTTGTGCTGTCGGACATGGCCCCCAATAAGAGTGGTGTGGGCGCGGTCGACCAGCCGCGGATGATGCACTTGGCCGAGCTTGCGCTGGACTTCGCCGACAACCACCTCAAGACCGGTGGGGCGTTCCTGATCAAGCTGTTCCAGGGTGAAGGCTTTGACGACTACGTGCGCGAGATGCGCCGCCGGTACGACAAGGTCTCCATCCGCAAGCCGGAAGCATCGCGCAAGCGCTCGCCCGAGGTGTATGCCTTGGGACAGGGAAAACGCGCCCACATGAAGTAAGCTCGCCGAGTACGCTCGACCCCAACGCAAGACCCGCACTAAGAGGAACGCCGGAGCCAATGAGGATGAACGACTTGACCAAGAACCTCCTGCTATGGGTGGTCGTCGCCGTCGTGCTGATGGTGGTCTTCCAGAGCTTCTCGCCCAAGTCCTCCGGGGCCGGGGCGCAGGGCGCGACGTATTCGCAGTTCCTGGACCAGGTGGACAGCGGCAACGTGCAGAAGGTCACCTTCGGTGGCGATTCGCGCGGCCTGACCAACCAGCTGACCTACACCACCCGTGGCGGCCAGACGGCCACCATCGCCGCGCCGGCTGATCGCGACCTGATCAACGTGCTGCGCACCAAGAACGTGGACATCGTGCAGGAAGAGCCGTCCAGCGGCATTTCCTTCGCGGCCATCCTGATGAACTTCCTGCCGGTCATCCTGATCATCGGCTTCTGGCTGTTCATCATGCGCCAGATGCAGGGCGGTGGCGGCGGCGCCAAGGGCGCGATGTCCTTCGGCAAGTCGCGCGCCAAGCTGCAGGGCGAGGACCAGATCAAGGTCACCTTCGCCGATGTCGCCGGCTGCGACGAGGCCAAGGAAGAAGTGGGCGAACTGGTCGACTTCCTGCGCGACCCGTCCAAGTTCACCAAGCTGGGCGGCAAGATCCCGCGCGGCGTGCTGATGGTGGGCCCGCCGGGTACCGGCAAGACGCTGCTGGCCAAGGCCATCGCCGGCGAAGCCAAGGTGCCGTTCTTCTCGATCTCCGGTTCGGACTTCGTGGAAATGTTCGTCGGCGTCGGCGCCAGCCGCGTCCGCGACATGTTCGAGCAGGCCAAGAAGCACGCGCCGTGCATCATCTTCATCGACGAAATCGACGCCGTCGGTCGCCACCGTGGTGCCGGCCTGGGCGGCGGTCATGACGAGCGCGAGCAGACCCTGAACCAGCTGCTGGTNNAAGGGCCGCGAGCACATCCTGAAGGTGCACATGCGCAAGCTGCCGCTGGCCGACGACGTCGAGCCGATGGTGATCGCGCGTGGTACCCCGGGCTTCTCCGGCGCCGACCTGGCCAACCTCTGCAACGAGGCTGCCCTGTTCGCCGCGCGTGGCAACGAGAAGGAAGTCCGCATGGACCACTTCGACCGTGCCCGCGACAAGATCCTGATGGGTGCCGAGCGCCGCTCGATGGCCATGAGCGAGGAAGAGAAGACCCTGACCGCCTACCACGAGGCCGGCCACGCCATCGTCGGTCGCCTGGTGCCCGAGCATGACCCGGTCTACAAGGTCACGATCATTCCGCGCGGTCGTGCGCTGGGCGTGACCATGTACCTGCCGGAAGGCGACAAGTACTCGATGAACCGCGTGGCGATCAAGTCGCAGCTGTGCTCGCTGTACGGCGGCCGCGTGGCCGAGGAGCTGATCTTCGGCGCCGACAAGGTCACCACCGGTGCGTCCAACGACATCGAGCGTGCCACCAAGATGGCCCGCAACATGGTCACCAAGTGGGGCCTGTCCGACCAGCTCGGTCCGATCGCCTATGGCGAAGAGGATGACGAGGTGTTCCTGGGCCGTTCGGTCACCCAGCACAAGAGCGTGTCCAACGACACCGCGCGCCGCATCGACGAGGAAGTGCGCAACATCCTCGACGAGGCCTACGCACGCACCACCGAGCTGATGACGGCCAACCTGGACAAGCTGCACGCGATGTCGCAGCTGCTGCTGCAGTACGAGACCATCGACGCGCCGCAGATCGACGCCATCATGGAAGGCCGCGATCCGCCGCCGCCGGCGGGCTGGAACAAGTCCAACAAGGACGGTAGTGGTAACGACAAGGGCGGCGACGCCCGTCCGCTGCCGCCGATCGCCGGGCCGGCCGAGTCGCACTGACGGCCCGCCATTGCTGATCGCAGACGAGGCCGGGGAAACCCGGCCTCGTTGTTTCCGGGCCGCGAGGCCCGATTGAATTCACCGCCTTACGCTGGAGCCTGCATGTCCGTTCCTCCGCCGCAACCGATCTCCCATACCGTTGAAATGGTCATCGCGACCATCGTCGGTGTCGCCGTGGGCCTGAGCGTGGACAACCTGCTGCTGGGCTGCGGTGTCGGCAT
>DMTA01000166.1 GCA_003454835.1 Achromobacter sp.
TCCGGACCGCAATCGTGGGCGTTCGCCTCCCCGGTGACCGCGGCGTCGGGCGACCTACGAAGACGGCTCTCAGCCCATGGAGCGCATTGCAGCCTACGAAGCCGCTTCGCAGCTCCCGCAGACCTCACCCCTCCGCCTTAACCTCACCCACAAACCGACAATCCAACTCCAGAGACAACTCATCCATCCCCAGAATATCCACCTCCACAGCCGTCCCCCGCTCAAACTCCGGCATCCCTCCCACCCGAGTCACCAACGGCGCATTCGCAAACCGCACCAGATCATCCCGCAGCACATGCGCCACCGTTCGCGTCACGCCATTCTGCTTCAGCCAGCGTAGGCACCAGTAGCGTTCCATTGCGCTCTGGAACTCGGCCCAGGCTGCGTATTGCGCGTCGAAGGCGCCGATGATGGCGAACAGATCCGCGTCGCGCGGTTTGAACGGAGCGATCAGGCGGGCCGAGACCCCGTGTTCCACCGCGGCGATCAGTTGCCACTGGTTGACCAGGTCGACGTAGCGGCGCAGCGGCGACGTGCTCCACGCGTACTGCGGAACGCCGATGGCCTCGTGCGGCAGCGCCTGTGTGCTCATGCGTACTCGGCCAGCCTGTTGAGAGCGGTAGATGCCCGGCACGCCGTGCTGGTTCAGCAAGCCGCCCCACAGGTTGTTGGCCAGGATCATGTATTCGGCCACCATGCGATCCAGCGGCGCGTTGCGCTGGCGCGGGACCAGGCGCACGGGCGTGTCGGGATCGTCGGGGTTGCCGTCCAGGTAGAAGCTGTACTCGACCCGAGAATTGTTTTCCGGCTTGCCGCGCACGTTTTCGCGTTGCGCGGACAGGGCCTGGGCCAGCTTCCAGAGCGGGCGCAGCCAGTGGCCGTAGGGCAGGTCGGCGTCCGGGTCGGACAGGCTGGCCTCGGTGACCTGGCTATCCAGCATGTTGTGGCGCAGGTTTTCGCGCACGACGATGCGTTCCAGGCGGGTTTCCGATTCGATGACTTCGCCGGTTTCGGGATTGGCGATGACGTACAGCGACAGCGCGGGCACTTCGCGGCCGGCGTCCAGTGAGAACGCCTGAATCACGCTGTCCGGCTGCATCGGGATCTTGTCGCCCGGCATGTAGACGGTGGACAGGCGGGCGCGGGCCAGCTTGTCCAGTTCGCTGTCGCGGGTGACGGACAGGCCGGGTGCGGCGACGTGGACGCCGACGCGCACGCGGCCGTCGGGCAGCGTGGAAACGGACAGCGCGTCGTCGATTTCCGTGGTGGTGACATCGTCCACGGAATAGATCTCGGCGTCAGCCAGCGGCAGTTCGCGGTCGATGGGCGGCAGTTCCACGTCGGGGAAGGCCAGTCCGCGCGGGAAGTTGACGGCCAGGAAGCGGCGCTTGTGCAGCGCGAGCGCGTGCGGCCAGGCGCCCAGTTCGAGCAGCAGGCGGTCAGGCGTCTTGCCCAGCTTGGCGCACGCGGCGTCCAGGGCCTTCCATTGCTGCGAGTTCTTGTCCGGGCGGATCAGGAGCGATTCGGCGGCCTGGGCGATGGGTTCGGGCAGGCGACCCGCGGCCATTTCGTCGACCCATTCCTGCTGCTGTTCGGCCTGGCGCTGCTTCTTTTCCAGCGCGGCCAGTGCGGCGGCCAGGATGTCCGGCGGGGCGGGGCGATAGCGGCCCTTGCCGCGTCGGTGGAAGTACGCTGGCGCGCCATGCAGACGCATCAGCAGCGCGGCTTGTTCGACGGGCGTGGGGGCGTGGCCAAAGTAGTCGGCGGCCAGGGCGGGGGAGTCGAATTCCTCTTGCGGCGCGCATTCCCACAGGAATTGCAGGTCCAGCGTCTCGGCCGTGGCGGCCGCCTGGCTCATCAGGGCTGCCGGATCCGGCGAGGCGAAGTTGAACAGGGTATTGGCGCGCTTGATTTTGCTGCGCTTGCCCGTCTCCGACTCCACCTGCAGGCTGGCGTCGGTTTCGGACAGGATATGGCCGGCCTTGAAGCTGCCGTCATCTTCGTAAAACACATACATGGTGGGGATCGTCCTGGGCGGCGGCCTCGCGCCGCCTTGCGCAGCTTGGTGGGTGTTGAAAGTCGATATCGATTATCAGGGGCGTACCGGCTTGACGCCTAGGGCGAATTCAAGCACTTCCGGCATCCATTCCGCGAAATCGGATAGGCCGTGGTCGCTGCCTTGCACGATACGCTGGCGGCAGCCGGCGTATCGGTCGCGCATCTCGCGCCAATCCAGCACTTCGTCGCCGGTCGCGGCCACCAGGAAATACCGGTCGGGCTGCGTGATGCGCGGCGCATGGATGGCGGCCAGTTCGTCCACATACTCGGGCAAAAAAACGAACGGCGCGCCGGAATGATACATGTGGTGCTCGCCGACCTGGGTGGCAAGGTCGCGCGCGGCGTGGACGGCGGGGTTCAGCAGGACGGCCTTGCAGCCTAGCTGCTCGGCGATCCACGTGGCGTAGAAACCGCCCAGCGACGAGCCGATGACGGTCAATTCACGGGGCGAGTCGGTGTCCACCAGTCGGTCGCGCGCCATGCCAAGCGCCACGTCGATGGCTTCACGCGGACTGGCGGGCAGTTGCGGGCAAGCCCATGCGTCCATCAGGCCGCGCGCGGCCATGGCGTCCGCCATCATGCGGGCCTTGAAGGAGTCGGGCGACGATCGGAAACCGTGTAGATAGAGGATCATTGTTTGCTGTTTCCGTGTGCGTTGCGGCCGGCTGAAGGCTTGAATTCCGGCCGGGCCGGGCCGGCAGAGCGAGCCCGGCATGTCCGGCAGGCCCGCTTTGCCGTGTTCGACCAAGCGGGCGGAATCAGCCGCGCGCCTGTAGCGCATCCAACAGCTTGCCATGGATGCCGCCGAAGCCGCCATTGCTCATGACCAGCACCTGGTCGCCCGGCCGAGCGGCGCCGGCGACGGCGTCCACGAGCGTGCCGATGTCATCGTAACTGGAAGCCCGGCCGCCCAGGGGCGCCAGCACTTCAGCCGGATTCCAGCCCAGCGCGTGCTTGCCCTCGCTGGCGCCAAAGCAGAACACCAGATCGGCATCGGCCAGCGCCTCGGGCAGCCGGGCTGCCATGGTGCCCAGCTTCATGGTGTTGGACCGCGGCTCCAGTACGGCCAGGATGCGCCCGGCGCCCACTTGGCGCCGCAGGCCTTCCAGCGTGGTGGCGATGGCGGTGGGGTGGTGAGCAAAGTCGTCGTAGACCTTAATGCCATTGACCGTGCCGCGCAGTTCCATCCGGCGCTTGACGCCGCCGAAGCGGGTGAGAGCATCGATGCCCTGTTCGGCCGGCACGCCGACGTGCTCGGCGGCGGCCAGGGCAGCCAGCGCGTTCATCCGGTTGTGCTCGCCGGTCAGCGACCAGCGCACCGTGCCCGCGCTGACGCCGGCCCGGGTGACCTCGAATGCGCCGTCAGCGTCCGGCGGCAATGACTGCCAATTCCCTTGCGGTCCGAACGTGACGGTATCTGACCAGCATCCGCGCGCAATGACGCGGTCCAGCGCGTCCGATTGCGTGGGCCGGACGATGCGCCCCGACCCGGGGATCGTACGAACCAGATGGTGAAACTGGGTTTCAATCGCCGTCAGATCGGGGAAGATGTCGGCGTGATCGTATTCCAGGTTGTTCAGGATGGCAGTGCGCGGGCGGTAGTGGACGAACTTCGAGCGCTTGTCAAAGAATGCCGTGTCGTATTCGTCCGCTTCGATAACGAAGGGGCGGCGCGCCGGATCGAAGCGAGCGGACACATGCAGGTCCTGCGCTACGCCGCCGATCAGGAAGTTCGGGGCCAGTCCGGCGGCTTCCAGCACCCAGGCCAGCATCGAGCTGGTAGTGGTCTTGCCGTGTGTGCCCGCCACAGCGAGCACATGCGCACCCGGCAGGATGTTGTCGCCCAGCCATTGCGGCCCGGACACGTAGCGCGCCCCGGACTCCAGAATGGCTTCCATCAACGGATTGCCGCGGCTGACCACGTTGCCGATGACATACAGGTCCGGCTTGAGCGCCAATTGCTCCGCGCCGAAGCCTTCGATCAGTTCGATACCCTGTTCGGAAAGCTGGGTGCTCATCGGCGGGTACACGCCCGCGTCGCAACCCGTGACTTTGTGGCCGGCGGCGCGCGCGATCAGCGCCAATCCGCCCATGAAGGTGCCGCAGATGCCAAGAATGTGCAGGTGCATTGATAAATCTCCTGCCCAGCATTGTATATATAGCGGCTGCACAAGCCCGAGCCCGGCGCCTGCGGCGTAAACCGGCCGCAACGGTTATCATCGCGCCATGAATCGACGCCTACTTCTTTCCGCCGCCGTGGCGGTGGCCGCGACTGTCGCGGGCGGCTACACGCTGATGGGCCGCAAGCCCAAAAACGATGCCGCGCCTGCCGGTGCAGGCGATCCGGTCGCGGGACTCATGCAGATGCAGCTTCCGGATCTGAACGGCGCTTCGCATTCGCTGGCGGGCTGGAAGGGCCAGCCCATCGTGGTCAATTTCTGGGCCACGTGGTGCGCGCCATGCGTCAAGGAAATGCCCGCGCTCGACGATTTGCAGAAAAAATATCCGCAAGTGCGCTTTGTCGGCATCGGTGTTGATTCCGCCGCCAACATGCAGAAATTTGTCGAGAAAGTACAGGTTTCCTATCCGTTATGGGTAATAGGCGCCGGCGCCATCGATACGCTGCGTAAGCTGGGTAACCCCAGCGGCGGCTTGCCTTTTACTATCGTTTTCAATGCAGATGGCAGCATTAACCGGAAGATATTGGGCGAAGTCCAGCCCGATGACCTGGATCGCACTCTCGCCGATTTAAAGGCGTAAGTCTGTTGGACAAATAGTAGGAATTGGCGTAAAAAGCTGGTTTATCGGCTGTTTTGCCAACAATTGGCAATCCACTCATTGGCACGCGCATGGCGCAAAACATACTGGTATTGCATGGCCCGAACCTGAACCTGCTTGGCACCCGGGAACCTCACATCTACGGCAGTCTTACCCTTGCCCAGATCAATGAGCGTCTCGAGCTGCTCGCAGGCGAACTGGGCGCCACGCTGACCGCGTGGCAAAGCAATCACGAAGGTGCGCTGGTTGACCGCATTCAGGCGGCACGGCAGGACGGCACGGACTTCATCATCATCAACGCAGCGGCATACACGCACACCAGTGTCGCGATTCGCGACGCGCTGGCCGGGGTCGCGATCCCATTTATTGAAGTACATTTGTCCAATCTGTATAAGCGAGAGCCGTTCAGGCATCACTCTTATCTGTCCGACTTGGCGCAGGGCCTGATCAGCGGCCTGGGCGCGGACGGCTACGAGGCCGCGCTGCGCTACGCAGTGCGGCACTGATCTCGCACCAATTCAACGCTTTTACATCTTATACGGCGCGAACCCGACGCTGGGACGACGCCGACACTATCTCGGGAAGCAGCTTCTATGGATCTTCGAAAACTCAAAACCCTGATCGACCTGGTGGCTGAATCGGGCATCGCCGAGCTGGAAATCACCGAAGGCGAAGGCAAGGTCAGAATCGTCAAGTTCTCGCAGACGCTGCAGCCGGTGGCTTACCACCAGCCCGAAGCCGGCGTGCCCGCCGCGCCCGTTGCCGCCGCC
>DMTA01000583.1 GCA_003454835.1 Achromobacter sp.
TCGTGGTGGATGGCGCCCCGGCCCAGGTGGCGCGGCGGCCCGTCCAGGTGCACGGCCTGAGCGACGATGTGGCGCGCGTCGCCGGCGACCTCAAGGCCGGCGAACGTGTCGTGTCCCTGGGCGCGCATCTGCTCCATGAAGGCGAGCCGGTCAGGCTCGGCGAGCAGAACGCTGCCGCCATGGTGGGAGCGCGTTGATGAGCGACGGCCGCTTCAATCTGTCTGCGCTCGCCGTGCGCGAGCGCTCGATCACGCTGTTCCTGATTCTTCTCGTCTCCGTCGCCGGGATTCTCGCGTTCTTCCAATTGGGCCGTGCTGAAGATCCGCCCTTCACCATCAAGCAGATGACCGTCGTCACCGCATGGCCTGGCGCGACCGCGCAGGAGATGCAGGACCAGGTTGCCGAACCGCTGGAAAAGCGGCTGCAGGAGTTGCGGTGGTACGACCGGACCGAAACCTTCACGCGGCCCGGCCTGGCATTCACGATGGTGTCGCTGCTGGACAGCACACCGCCCCAGGCGGTGCAGGAAGAGTTCTATCAGGCGCGCAAGAAGCTTGCCGACGAAGCCGGACGTCTGCCTCCCGGCGTAGTCGGACCCATGGTCAATGACGAGTACGCGGACGTCACGTTCGCCCTGTACGCGCTGAAGGCAAAGGGCGAGCCTCAGCGTCTGCTCGCCCGAGATGCTGAGGCCCTGCGCCAGCAACTGCTGCACGTGCCGGGCGTCAAGAAAGTGAACATCATCGGCGAGCAGCCCGAGCGCATCTTCGTGTCGTTCTCCCATGACCGCCTGGCTACGCTCGGCGTCGACCCGCAAGCCATATTTGCCGCACTCAACGCGCAGAACGTCCTTACGCCCGCCGGGTCGATCGAGACCAAGGGTCCCCAGGTGTTCCTGCGCGTAGACGGCGCGTTCGACAGCCTGGACAAGATCCGCCAGACGCCCATCGCCGCCCGGGGACGCACGCTGAAACTTGCCGACGTGGCGACCGTGGAACGCGGCTATGAAGACCCGGCCGCGTTTCTGGTGCGAAATAACGGCGAGCCCGCGCTGCTCTTGGGCGTGGTCATGCGCGACGAATGGAATGGGCTCGATCTGGGCAGCGCGCTCGAGAAGGAGGTCGGCAAGATCAACGCCGCATTGCCGCTCGGGATGAGCCTGACCAAGGTCACCGACCAGGCGGTGAACATCAGCGCGGCCGTGGACGAGTTCATGCTCAAGTTCTTTATCGCGCTGCTTGTCGTGATGCTGGTGTGCTTTGTCAGCATGGGGTGGCGCGTCGGGATCGTGGTGGCCGCCGCCGTGCCCCTGACCCTTGCGGCGGTGTTCGTGATCATGGCGGCCTCGGGCAAGAATTTCGACCGCATCACGCTTGGCTCGTTGATCCTGGCGCTCGGCCTGCTGGTGGACGACGCCATCATTGCCATCGAAATGATGGTGGTCAAGATGGAAGAAGGCTACAGCCGGATCGCAGCGTCGGCGTATGCGTGGAGTCACACGGCCGCCCCCATGCTGTCCGGCACGCTCGTCACCGCAGTGGGTTTCATGCCGAACGGTTTCGCGCGTTCCACCGCGGGCGAGTACACCAGCAACATGTTCTGGATCGTCGGCATTGCGCTGATCGCGTCGTGGGTGGTGGCGGTGTTCTTCACGCCGTACCTCGGCGTAAAGATGCTGCCGGACATCAAGAAGGTTGAAGGCGGACACCACGCCATCTACGACACCCGCCATTACAATCGGTTCCGGCGTCTGCTCCGGCACGTCATCGGCCGCAAATGGCTGGTGGCGGGCACGGTGGTTGCGGTCTTTGCGCTGGCCGTGGTTGGCATGGGCCTGGTCAACAAGCAGTTCTTCCCCACTTCGGATCGGCCCGAGGTGCTCGTTGAAGTGCAGATGCCGTACGGCACGTCCATTGAACAAACCAGCGAGGCCGCTGCGACAGTCGAAGCGTGGCTGGCCAAGCAGGCGGAGGCCAGAATCGTCACCGCGTACATCGGCCAAGGCGCGCCGCGTTTCTTTCTGGCCATGGCGCCCGAGCTGCCGGACCCGTCATTCGCCAAGATCGTCGTGCTGACGGGAAATGACAAGGAACGCGAAGCGCTCAAGTACCGGCTTCGCCAGGCAATCGCCGACGGCTTGGCGCCGCAGGCGCAGGTCCGCGTCACCCAGATCGTGTTTGGCCCGCCCTCGCCGTTCCCGGTCGCCTATCGCGTCATGGGGCCTGATGCCGGCAAGTTGCGTGCGATTGCCGCTCGCGTCCAGTCGATCATGCACGCCGATCCCATGATGCGCACCGTAAACACCGATTGGGGCGCGCGGGTTCCCGCCCTGCACTTTACGCTGGACCAGGATCGGCTTCAGGCGGTGGGACTGACCTCCAGCTCGGTCGCCTTGCAGTTGCAGTTCCTGTTGAGTGGCGTACCTCTCACCAACGTTCGCGAGGACATCCGCTCAGTTGAAGTGGTCGGCCGCGCGGCCGGTGACGTCCGCCTGGATCCAGCCAGGATCGCCGGCCTGACGCTGGTGGGGGCCGACGGCCAACGTGTGCCGCTGTCGCAGGTTGGGGCGGTGGATGTGCAAATGGAGGATCCGATCCTGCGGCGCCGCGACCGTACGCCGACCATTACGGTGCGCGGCGACATCGCGGAAGGGCTTCAGCCGCCTGACGTGTCCGCCGCGATTCTCAAGCAACTGCAGCCGGTCATCAACGACCTGCCTGCGGGATATCGCATCGAACAGGCCGGCTCCATCGAGGAATCCGCGAAGGCAAGCACCGCCATGCTGCCGCTGTTTCCGATCATGATCGCCATCACCCTGCTGATCATCATCCTGCAGGTGCGATCCATCGCCGCCATGGTGATGGTTTTTGCGACCAGCCCGCTCGGCCTGATCGGTGTTGTGCCGACACTGCTCCTTTTCCAGCAGCCGTTCGGCATCAATGCGCTGGTCGGGCTGATTGCCCTGTCCGGCATCCTGATGCGCAATACGCTGATTCTCATCGGCCAGATCCACCATAACGAACAGGAAGGCCTGGCGCCCTACGACGCGGTGGTCGAGGCGACGGTGCAGCGGGCGCGGCCGGTAATCCTGACCGCACTGGCCGCGATACTGGCTTTCATCCCGTTGACGCACTCGGTGTTCTGGGGAACGCTGGCCTACACGCTGATCGGCGGCACATTCGCCGGCACGATCATCACGCTGGTCTTCCTTCCAGCCATGTACGCCATCTGGTTCAAGATCCGCCCGGCGGCCGCGCAGGACGTTTCCAGACCTGTTGCGGCCCGGGTAACGACGGGTTGATTCACGCAGCCTGCGGCGAGGCACTCGCCCGCCGGGGCTTTACAACGAGGGGGTCGCATGTACAGAAATCAACAGACTTGCTGGGCGGTCCAGCACCAGGCCGCACTCGCGAGGCTGCGCACGGGCGGGGGCAAGCCCGATATCGCCAGTCCGGATCAGATCGCCGGCATGACAGGCTTGCAGATCCTGCACGCGATGATGGCCGGCGAGCTGCCCTACCCGCCCATGAACGACACCGCGAACATGACGCTGGTGGAAGCGGACTCGGGCTGGGCCGTGTTTCTCGGCATCCCCGAACTGCGGCATTGCAATCCGTTCGGCACCGTCCACGGCGGCTGGTTCTCGACGCTGCTGGATTCGGCGTTGGGTTGCGCGATCCAAAGTGCGCTTCCGGAAGGCAGGCGCTACACGACGGTCGAACTCAGTGTCAACATCGTGCGCGCGGCGGCGCCATCCAGTGGCCCGCTTCGTGCCGCCGCCACGCTGATACACAGCGGCAAGCAGATCGCCACCGCGCAGGCGCGGGTGGAGGACGAGAACGGCAAGCTGTATGCGCACGCCACCACCACATGCGTGGTGTTCGACCGGCGTGCATAGCGCACGGCTACACCCCGAACGACACCGACATCCGTTCCAACCATGCGCTGGCCACCGGTTGCCGCCGAGCCAGAAATCCCAGCGGACCCGCTTCGGCCATGCGCCAATGCGCTGTCCCGAAACGCAGCGTTCCTCGCAGCGTGCAGCGCGTGCGGATCAGCCCTGCCGGCCCGTCCTGAACCGTCCAGACCGCGAAACGTAGCGGTACGGCAATGCGCAGGCCGGGTCGGAATTGCACGCTGGCGGCGGGCCGGCCGTCCGCGACGAGCGACGCTTGCGCCAACGCGGCCGGCTCACCTGGCCCGTCCAAGGCAGGCAGCGGCTCGAAATCGCCGATTCGCTTCGGGATGCCCCACAGCTTGCGGCCACCTTCTGCGGCCGCCTCGTCGTCCACCCAGATCGGCCCCATCGTGCACGCGGGCGCCAGCAATCCCGCGTGACGCACCGCCGTCGCAAAGAGCAACTCGTTGTAGGCGAGCGTGCCGCCCGGTTCATAAGCAGTCCAGACGGTGGTGCAGATGGCATGGCGTCCCAACGTGACCACGCGGGCATCGCCGGGCGCCTGCTGCGGCAGGTCAGCCAGCGGCACCCGCCATGCGCAGAGGAGCGCATGGCCGTGCAGTTTCCAGGGAGCCTGCGGATAAGGAGACGGGAAGCCTGACTGCGTCCTGCCTTCCGGCGTGCCGGTCGGGCTGTCGTTCGATGGGGGAATCATCCTGGCGAACTCCTGTCGGGTTTCCAATGCACACACCCGATCGATAGTAAGCGCCCTGCGACCGAACGCCGCATGCGTTTCCATTCGGACAGAATGCGTGAGGTTCTGTAATAGAATCCCGCCCATGTCGACTCATCGGGACTCTGCGTTTCAGCCCCGCGGCCTGCCTTGGCGCTTGCTCGTCTGCCTGGCAATGGCCGCCTTTGTGCTGCGCGCTTTCATCCCGACCGGCTACATGGCGGGGCCGTCCACGACCTCGCTGATGCTGACGCTGTGCGAAGCCGGCGGCACGATGAACGTGACGTTCGACCTGCCGGCGGAGCCGGACGCCAAGCACGGTGCCGCGGAGGCCTGCGCCTTCGGCGCCCTCGCCGCGCACGCGATTCTGCCGGACACCGGGCTCGCACCTGTGTTGTCGGC
>DMTA01000175.1:0-7312 GCA_003454835.1 Achromobacter sp.
CAAGTCCGGCGGTTTGGTACTAAGCGCGCATCCAAGGGATGACTACGCTAGTCCGCAAGCCATCCATGAATGGTTCACGCGACAACATCAAAGGGGTAGCACATGCGCAGCGCAAGACTAGGCCTGGCCACGATTCTGTCGGTGTTTGCAATGGCGGGGGGCGCCGCCGCGGCGGATGCGCCCAAGGCCGGCGGCACGCTCGTCATCGGCTCCACGCAGGTGCCGCGGCACCTGAACGGCGCGGTCCAATCGGGCACCGCCACCGCATTGCCCAGTGCGCAGCTCTTTGCCAGTCCGCTGCGCTACGACGCCGATTGGAATCCGCAGCCTTACCTGGCCGAGTCGTGGGAACTGGCGCCGGACGGCAAGTCGCTGACGCTGCACCTGCGCGGCGACGCGATCTTCCATGACGGCAAGCCCGTGACGTCCGAGGACGTGGCGTTCTCGATCATGGCGGTCAAGCAGAACCATCCGTTCCAGACCATGTTCGCGCCCGTCGAAAGCGTGGAAACGCCCGACGCGCGCACCGCCGTGCTGCGCATGAGCAAGCCGCATCCGGCCATTTTGCTGGCGCTGTCGCCGGCGCTGATGCCCGTGCTGCCCAAGCACATCTACGGCGACGGCCAGGACTTGAAGACGCATCCGCGCAACTCCGCGAACGTGGTGGGTTCCGGGCCGTTCATCTTCAAGGAATTCAAGCCGGGCCAGGAGATCGTGCTGGAACGCTTCGACAAGTTCTTCATCAAGGGCAAGCCGCTGCTGGATCGCGTGGTGGTCAAGATCAACCCTGATGCGACGAACCTGCTGATCGGGCTGGAGCGCGGCGACATCGGCGCGCTGCCGTTCATGACCGAACCGACGATTCTGCGCCGCGCCAAGGACAATCCCTCCATCGTCATGACCAACAAGGGCTACGAAGGCATCGGCGCGCTGAGCTGGCTGGCGTTCAATACGGCGCGCAAGCCACTGGACGACGTGCGGGTGCGCCAGGCCATCGCCTTCGCGACCGACAAGGGTTTCATCACCAAAGCGCTGAACGCCGGCTTTGCCGCGCCCGCGCACGGCCCGATCGTGGGCACCAGCCCCTTCGCCAGCGACGACGTGAAGAAATACCCGCTGGACCTGAAGCAGGCAGAAAAGCTGCTGGACGAGGCCGGCTTCAAGAAAGACGGCAAGGGCGAGCGCATGACGCTGACGGTGGATTACATGCCGGGCAGCGACGTGCAGGGCAAGAACGTGGCGGAGTACCTGCGCAGCCAGTTGAAGAAAGTCGGCATCAACGTGCAGGTGCGCGCGTCGCCCGACTTTCCGACCTGGGCCAAGCGCATCGCCGGCAAGGACTTCGACATGACCACCGACATCGTCTTCAATTGGGGCGATCCGGTCATCGGCGTGCATCGCACGTATATGTCGTCCAACATCCGAGACATCATCTGGACCAACACGCAGTCCTACAAGAATCCGAAGGTCGATGCGCTGCTGGAGCAGGCAGGCACCGAGACCGACGCGGACAAGCGCCGCGCGCTGTACGGGGAATTCCAGCGCCTGGTGACCGAGGACGTGCCCATCGACTTCCTGACCGTGATTCCGTATCACACGCTGTCGTCCAAGAAGGTGCAGGGTCTGCCGTCCGGCATTTGGGGACTGCTGTCGCCGCTGGATGAAACGTCCGTGCAGTAGCGGGAGCCGTCATGTTGCGATATCTCTCGCGCCGCCTGTTGTATGCCGCGATCCTGCTGCTGGCCGTGGTGACGCTGAATTTCCTGCTGATCCACATCTCGCCGGGCGACCCCGTGGAAACCATCGCGGGGTCGATGGGCGGCATCAGCGAAGACCTGCGCGCCCAGCTTCGCGTGCAATACGGGCTGGACAAGCCGTTTCTGACGCAGCTTGGCATCTACCTGGGGCAGGTGGTGCGCGGCGACCTGGGCTACTCGTACTTTTTCAACGTACCGGTCGCCCAGCTGATCTGGGACCGCGTGCCTGCCACGCTGCTGCTGGTGGTGACGTCGGTGACCGTGGCATTCCTGATCGGCACGCTGCTGGGCACGCTGGCCGCCAGGAAGCCCAACGGGCTGCTGTCGCAGGGCATCACGCTGCTGTCGGTCGTCGGGTATTCGGCCCCGGTGTTCTGGACCGGCATCATCCTCATCATCCTGTTCGCCTCGGTGCTGCCGATCTTTCCGGTGTCCGACATGCGGTCGGCGGGCGGTCCGCAAGAGGGGTGGGCAGGCGTGCTGGATGTGCTGCATCACCTGGTGCTGCCCGCCTTCACGCTGGCCTTCGTGTACCTGGCGCAGTACAGCCGGTTGGCGCGCGCCAGCGTCATGGACGCCTTGCAGGCCGACTACATCCGCACCGCGCGGGCCAAGGGGCTGCCCGAGAACACCGTGCTGTACAAGCACGCGCTGCGCAACGGCGTGCTTCCCGTGGTGACCATGCTGGGCCTGCAGTTCGGCAACGTGCTGGCCGGGGCGATTCTGGTGGAGACGGTCTTCAACTGGCCCGGCTTGGGACGCCTGGCGTTCGACTCGGTGCTGCGGCGTGATTACCCGACGCTGCTCGGCATCCTGCTCTTTGCCTCGTTGCTGGTCGTGGTGATGAACCAGCTTACCGATCTGGCGTATCGCCTGATCGATCCCCGGATCAAGACATCATGAGACCCGCACCCATTGCGCTGCCCGCCGCGGCCGGCGCCGACGCCCGCCCCAAACCGCCGCCCCGGCCGTCCTACGAGGCGCTGCGCGTGTTCGCGCGCAACCCCAGCGCGCTGGCCGGCGTTCTGTTGCTGGCGACGATCCTGGCGATCACGATCTTCGGCCCCATGGTGATGCAGGCCGATCCGTTCGAAATCGCGGCGGCGCCCATGGAGCCGCCCGGCGGCGAGCTGCTGCTGGGCTCCGATTATCTGGGCCGCGACGTGCTGACCGGCATGATCTACGGCGGCCGCGCGACGCTGCTGGTGGGCGTGGTCGCCGCAGTGCTGTCCATGGCCATCGGCATCACCGTTGGCGCGCTGGCAGGCTATTACGGCGGCTGGGTCGACGAGACCCTGATGCGCATCACCGAGTTCTTCCAGGTGCTGCCCACCTTGCTCTTTGCGATGGTGCTGGTGACGCTCTTCAGCCCGTCGCTCGCCACCATCGCGGTCGCCATCGGCGTGGTGAGCTGGACCGGCACGGCGCGGTTGGCGCGGGGCGAATTCCTGCGGCTCAAGCGGCGCGAATACGTGCTGGCCGAGCGCGTGATCGGCGCCGGTGACGCACGCATCATCTGGCGAGTCATCCTGCCAAACGCGCTGGCGCCGCTGATCGTGTCGGCCACGCTGGCCATCGGCACGGCGATCCTGTTCGAAGCGGGCCTGTCGTTCCTGGGCCTGGGCGATCCCAACGTGATGAGCTGGGGCTTGATGATCGGCAGCAACCGCCCCTACATCCTGACCGCGTGGTGGGCGGTGACGTTGCCGGGCGCGGCCATCTTCCTGACGGTGCTGGCCGTCAGCCTGATCGGCGACGGCCTGAACGACGCCCTCAATCCGACGTCGCGAGGCCGGGCATGAACGCCGCAGACCTGACCCCCGTGCTGGAAGTGGACGGTCTGAGCCTGTCGTTCCGCACACGTGGCCGCGAGGCCGAAGTGCTGAGCGACGTCAGCTTCGATCTGCGTCCCGGCGAAACGCTGTGCCTGGTGGGCGAATCCGGCTGCGGCAAGAGCATGACGGCGCTGGCCATCATGCGGCTGATTCCGCCGCTGGCGCGTGTGGGCGCCGGTCACGTGCGCCTGCGCGGCGCGGATCTTGCCATGCACGATGACGAGGCGATGCGCCGGGTGCGCGGCAACAACATTTCGATGATCTTCCAGGAGCCGATGACGGCGCTCAATCCGGTCTACACGGTGGGCGATCAGATCGGCGAGCCGCTGCGGTTGCATCAGGGGCTGTCCAAGCGCGAGGCGCGCGAGCGCGCCATCGAGATGCTCAAGTCCGTGGGCATCCCGTTGCCGGAGCGCCGTGTGGACGATTATCCGCATCAGCTTTCCGGCGGCATGCGGCAGCGGGTGATGATCGCGATTGCGCTGGCCTGCGACCCGGACGTACTCATCGCCGACGAGCCCACGACCGCGCTGGACGTGACGGTGCAGGCGCAGATCTTCGACCTGTTGCGCGAGCAGCAGGCGCGGCGCGGCACGGCCGTACTGCTGATCACGCACGACATGGGCGCGGTGTCCGAGATGGCGGACCGCGTGGTGGTGATGTATGGCGGCCGGGTGGTGGAGCAGGGCAGCGTCGGCCAGATCCTGGCGCAGCCGCGGCATCCGTACACGCAGGGCCTGATCGCCTGCCTGCCCGAACTGGACCGCGAACCTGACGACGATCGGCCGGACCTGCCCGAGATTCCGGGCGTGGTGCCGTCCGTGTGGGAGCGTGGCGTCGGCTGTCCCTTCGTCGACCGCTGCAACCGCGCCATGGCGCGCTGCAGCCGCGAGTTTCCGCCCATGACCGTGCTGGATGGCGGGCAGGGCGTGTCCTGTTGGCTTTACCCGGAGGCATCGCAATGACCCACGCGCATTCGTCATCCCTGTTGTCGGTGCGCGACCTGTCGGTGCATTTTCCGGTGGGCGGGCGCGGGCGCGATGGCAAGCCGGTGGTGGTGCGGGCGGTGGACGGCGTGTCGTTCGAGCTGGAGCGTGGCCGCACCCTGGCCATCGTGGGCGAGTCCGGCTCGGGCAAGACCACCACGGCGCTGTCGGTGCTGCGGCTGGCGGACCCCACCGGGGGCAGCATTCACTTCGACGGCAACGATCTGACCGCCATGCGCGGCTCGGCGCTGCGGCGGATGCGGCGGCGTCTGCAGCTCGTCTTTCAAGATCCGTACTCGTCGCTCAATCCGCGCCAGCGCGCCGAAGAAATCGTGCGCACGCCGCTGGACCTGATGGGCATCGATCCGCCCGGCGGCCGCGAGGCGCGCGTGACGTTGATGTTCGAACTGGTGGGGCTGCGGCCCGAACAGCGGCAACTGTTTCCGCATCAGTTTTCCGGCGGGCAGCGCCAGCGGCTGAACATTGCGCGGGCGCTGGCCAGCGCGCCGGACCTGATCGTCTGCGACGAACCCGTCTCGGCGCTGGACATCGCCATCCGGGCGCAGATCCTGAACCTGCTGCGACGCATCCAGCGCGAGCAGGGGCAGTCGTTTCTTTTCATCTCGCATGACATGGCGGTGGTGGAGCACGTGTGCGACGACATCGCGGTGATGTATCTGGGCAAGATCATCGAACGGGCGTCGCGCCGGGCGTTCTTCTCACGGCCGTTGCATCCGTACAGCGTGGCGCTGATGTCTGCCGTACCGACGGTCAAGGGTGGCCGCGAAACGGCGGCGCGCCGGGTCAAGCTGACCGGCGATCCGCCCAGCCCGGTCAACCCGCCGCCTGGCTGCCGCTTCGCGGGGCGATGTCCGGCGGCGCAGGCGCTGTGCTCGACGCGTGAACCTGAACTGCGCGAGGTGGCGCCGGCGCATCACGTGGCCTGCCATTTTGTCGAGACGCGTGACGGCGTGACGGTGTCGCCGTTGCAAGGCTGATGTGCTTGCCGATATGTGCTTGCCGATATGTGAGTACCGATTTGCGCGCACCGATTTGCGCATGGCGGCGCACGCGTACCGATTTCACCGACTGACAAGGAACCCCGATGACCCAGCCATCCGGCCCCACGACGCTGTTTGTCGCCCGATCGATCCTGACCATGAATCCCGCGCAGCCGCGCGCCACGCATGTTGCCGTGCGCGATGGCCGCATCCTTGGGGTTGGCAGCCGCGAGGATCTGGCCGGCTGGGGGCCGGCGCAGGTTGACGATCGTTTTGCCGATAGCGTGCTGATGCCGGGCCTGGTCGAAGGCCATTGCCATCTGCCCGAAGGCGGCATGTGGAAGTTCGTCTACGTGGGCTTTTATGACCGGCGCGGTCCGGACGGAAAGCTCTGGTCTGGCCTGAAAAGCTTTGCGGAAGTGGCGGCGCGGCTGCGCGATGCGGAGGGCGCGCTGGCGCAGGGCGAGACGCTGATCGGCTGGGGTTTCGATCCCATCTTCTTCGGCGGCGACCGCATGAGCGTCCATGACCTGGACGCCGTGTCGGCGCAGCGGCCCATCGTGGTCATGCACGCCAGCATGCATCTTATGAACGTCAACTCGCCCATGCTGGCGCGCGCGGGCATCGACCGCGACACCGACATCGAGGGCGTGACCCGCCTGGCGGACGGCAAACCCAGCGGCGAGCTGTGCGAGTTTGCGGCCATGTTCCCGGTCATGCGGCTGATCGGCAGCCCGTTCCGCACGGTGGGCCTTACAGAAGAAGGCTTGCGGATGTTCGGCAAGGTGGCGCAGTGGGCGGGCGTGACCACCGCAACGGACCTGGTCAACGAGTTGAATGACGAGGGCCTGGCGACGCTGGCGCGTGTGACGGGCGAGGCGGATTACCCGGTGCGCATTGTGCCCGCGGCGTCGGCGCTGACCTACGCGGGCAACGCGGCGGGCTGCCTGGAAAAGCTGGCGGCGGCGCGGCGGCTGAATCACGCCAAGCTGCATCTGGGCATGGTGAAGCTGGTGGTCGATGGGTCGATCCAGGGCTTCACGGCGCGCGTGCGCTGGCCGGGTTACTTCAACGGCGCACCCAACGGCATCTGGGTCATCGCGCCGTCCGAATTGGACGCGATGGTGCAGACCTATCACGACGCCGGCGCGCAGCTTCACATCCATACCAACGGCGACGAAGCGACGCAGCTTGCGATTGAAGCCGTGGACCGCGCATTGCAGCGCACGCCGCGGCGCGACCATCGCCACACGCTGCAGCACTGCCAGATGGCCGACGCTGCCCAGTTCCGCCGGATGGCGAGCCTGGGCATGTGCGTGAACCTTTTCGCAAACCACATCTACTACTGGGGCGACGCGCACTACGCGCTGACGATGGGGCCGGATCGCGCNNGGATGCGTGCGCGTCGGCGGCGCGCGCCGGGGTGCCGTACGCCATCCATTCCGATGCGCCCATCACGCCGCTCGGGCCGCTGTTCACCGCGTGGTGCGCGGTGAACCGGCAGACGGCCTCGGGGCGTGTGCTGGGCGAGTCCGAGCGCATTGGCGTCGACGCCGCGCTGCACGCCATCACGCTGGGCGCTGCGTACACGCTGCACATGGATCATCTGGTCGGCTCGATCGAGGTCGGCAAGTACGCGGACTTCTGCGTGCTGGCGGATGATCCGTCCGCCGCCGCGCCGGAATCCTTGAAGGACCTGAAGGTGCTGGGCACGGTCATCGGCGGGCGGCCGC
>DMTA01000175.1:7338-9746 GCA_003454835.1 Achromobacter sp.
GCAAAACTACGCTGCTGAACCATGTGCTGACCGCCAGCCCGCGCCGCGCGGCGGTGCTGGTCAACGACTTCGGGCCTGTGGACATCGACGCGGGCCTCATCGCGGATCGCGCCGACAACGTGATCCGGCTGGCGAACGGTTGCGTCTGCTGCTCGATGGCGGGCGGAATGGATGATGCGCTGGCGCGCGTGCTGGCGCTGGATCCCTTGCCGGAATGGATTGTCATCGAGGCGAGCGGCGTGTCCGATCCGGGCCGAATCGCCCAGGTGGGGATGGCCGATCCGCTGCTGCAACTGGAAGGCGTGGTGGTGCTGGTCGATGCGGGCGCCATCCGTGAGGTGGCGGCCGATCCGATGCTGGCCGATACCGTGCAGCGGCAGCTTCGCGCGGCGGATTTGATGGTGTTGAACAAGATCGATCTGGTGGCACCGGATGCGCTGGCGGCCGTGCAGGACTGGCTGCGCGAGGCGAGCGGCGGCGCGCCTGTGGTGCTGGCGTCGGAGGGGCGGGTGGATTTGGGGGTATTGATCGGCGTGGGTGAGGGGACGGCGAGCGGGCATGAGGCGGAGCATGGTTGCGGCCATGGCGACAGGCACGGCGATGGCTCTGTCTGCGGCCACGGCCATGGCGGCAGCGTTGTCAGCGCCCACGGCGACGATCTTGGCGGCGTTCGCGTGGGCGGACACAGGCCGCGGCATGCCGACCCGTCCGATCCCGCCCATCCTTTCCAAAGCTGGCTATGGCGCGCGCCGGCGTTATTGGACGCCGACATGCTGGCCGAGCGCCTGAAGCAGTTGCCCCGCGACGTGCTGCGCGCCAAAGGTTGGGTTCGCACCCGCCGCCACGGTTGGGTGCTGGTGCAATTCGCGGGACGGCGTGTGCGCTTTGACACGCAGGCGCGCGCGCCGGCCGATCAATGCGAACCATCGCTGGTCGTGATCGGTATGCGCGGCGTCACCGACATGCCGGCAATCACGGCGCATCTGGACCTGGTGGCGCTGCACAACCTCAACGTCGACGTTGAGGTCGCACCGGACGCGGCCCACGCCGTGCCGCTGGGCTAGTTCTGGTGCAAGCGATTCCCCGCGTCTGGTCCTACCCGCGCGCCTGTCCCGCACGTACCTTGAAGGTTCAGCGTGGACGCATCTCGCGCCGCGCCAGCGAAGGAGAGTAGGCAATGCAGAAGACCGTCACCGTGGAGATGCTGGCCGAGTTTGCGGCCGCCTGGAACCGGCACGACATCGACGCCTTGATGTCGTTCATGAGCGAAGACTGCGTGTTCGAGACCGTGGGCGGTCCCGAGCAGTACGGCAGCCGTCATGCCGGCCCGGAAGCGGTGCGCGCGGCCTTTGCCGCGGCCTGGAAGAACTTTCCGGACGCGCAATGGGAAAACGGCCGGCACTGGGTGGCCGGCGAGCGCGGCGTCTCCGAGTCCACGTTCCGCGGCACGGCGGCCGACGGCTCGCGGGTGGAGGCCGACATGGTCGACGTGTTCACCTTCAAGGACGGCAAGATTCAGGTGAAGAACGCCTTCCGCAAACAGCGCCCCGCCTTGCCGGCACGGGCCTAGCCATCATCATGGATACGCAAATGTCGGCCGGCCTTTCCCGTCCGGCGCCCGCGTCCGGCGCCGCCATCAACGCCTATAACCCGGCCTACGATCCGCTGGTGTCGCCGCCCGGCCAGGGTCAGGACTACGCGCCCACCTATTGGGTCGCGACGGCCGGTGCGCCGCCCGAGGATGACGGGCCGATCAGCGGCGACGTCGATGCCGACGTGGTGATTGTCGGCTCGGGGTTTACGGGCTTGTCGGCGGCATTGGCGCTGGCGCGCGATTTTGGCGTGAAGGCCGTGGTGCTGGAGGCCAATCGCGCGGTGTGGGGTTGCACCAGCCGCAATGGCGGCCAGGGCCAGAATGCGTCGGGGCGCCTGTACCGCTCGCAGTGGATCGAACGCTGGGGACTGGACACGGCAAAGCGCCTGGACGCCGAGATCCGCGAAGGCTTCGAGTATTGGAAGAGTCTGGTTGCGCAGGTGGACTGCGACGCGCAGCCCGGCGGCCATCTGTACACGGCGCATCGCCAGAAGAAGATGGCCTTCCTGCAGAACGAAGCGCGCGTCATGCGCGATGTCTTCGGCTACGACACCAAGATGCTCAGCCGCGCGGAATTGCGCGAACGCTACGTGGATGATCGCGAGGCGGTGGGCGCCATGCACGAGCCGGACGGTGTCGGCGTGCATCCCCTCAAACTTGCTTACGGTTATCTGCGCCAGGCGCGGGCGCTGGGCGTGCGCATTCACCCATCCAGCCCGGTGCTGGGCTGGCGCGTGGAAAACGGCGTGTACCGGCTGCAAACCCCCGGCGGCACGGTGCGCGCCCGGCGCGTGGCGTTCGCCACCGGCGGTTA
>DMTA01000175.1:9801-10072 GCA_003454835.1 Achromobacter sp.
CCGGCGGTTACAGCGCGCAGGGCATCAACCGGCTGCTGGATAACCGCATCATGCCGGTGCTGTCCAATTCGATGGTCACGCGCGTGCTGTCGGCCGAGGAGCGCGAGGCGGCGGGTTTGAAAAGCACGGTGTTCATCACCGACACGCGAACGCTGCGCTTCTACTACCGTCTGCTGCCCGACGGCCGCATGCAGATCGGCAGCCGCAGCGCGCTACGCGGCGCGGACGCCGAGAACCCGCGCCACCTTGCACTGCTGCGCGAAGGCCTGGC
>DMTA01000174.1 GCA_003454835.1 Achromobacter sp.
ACCGCAATCGTGGGCGATCGCCTCCCCGGTGACCGCGGCGTCGGGCGACCTACGAAGATCTAATGCCGCCCACGAAGATCTAATGCAGCCTACAAAGAACGTAACGCGAACAAAGCCCGCACCTCAACGAACTGCCTAGCAACACCCAAAAGAAAGGCCCTGCATCAGCAAGGCCTTCCATCCAACACACTCAGCAGCACCCAATCCGCTTCTTCCCCCCGTACCGCGCCTCCTGGCGCTCCCGGAAGAAATCCTCATAGCTCATCGGCTCCTGCTCAGGATGCGTGCGCCGCATATGCTCGACATACGTCTCATAATCCGGCACGCCCACCATCAACCGGAGCGTCTGCCCCAGATACCGGCCGGCGGCGCCGGCCGCTGAAGTCATATTGCTGAACAGCATGCGGCTTCTCCTGGATGTAGGTCAGTCCGCGCCAGCCGCAGCGGCTGCGGGCAGCGACTCGTACGGCGTTTCGCGAGACGTCGGCTTGTTTTCGTTGCGGGCGCGCTGCACCGACTTCAAGCCGAACACCACAATGCTCACCACCACGAAGATGAAGATCGCGCACAACCCGGCGTTGATGTAGTCATTCATCACCACCCGCGACATCTCGCTCAGCGACTTCGCCGGCGCCAGCACCTTGCCTTCGGCAATCGCCGCGTTGTACTTGTCGGCGTGGGCCAGGAAGCTTACGCGCGGGTCCGAATGGAACAGCTTCTGCAGACCGGCGGTCAGCGTGCATGCCAGCAGCCAGAGCGTCGGCAGCACCGTCACCCACGCGTAACGGTCACGCTTCATCTTGAACAGCACCACCGTGCCCAGCGTCAGCGCAATCGCGGCCAGCATCTGGTTGGCGATGCCGAAGAGCGGCCACAGCGTGTTGATGCCGCCCAGCGGATCCACCACGCCCTGATACAGGAAGTAGCCCCACGCCGCCACGCACAGGCCCGTGGCGATCAGGTTGGCCGGCAGCGAATCCGTACGCTTGAGCGACGGCGCAAACGTGCCCAGCAGATCCTGCAGCATGAAGCGGCCCGCGCGGGTGCCGGCGTCAACGGCCGTCAGGATGAAGAGCGCTTCGAACAGGATGGCGAAGTGATACCAGAACGCCATCATGCCCGGGCCGCCCAGCGCCTGATGCAGGATGTGGGCCATGCCCACCGCCAGCGTCGGGGCGCCGCCGGCGCGCGAGATGATCGTGCTTTCGCCCACGTCCTTGGCCGTCTGCACCAGATCGGCCGGCGTGATCACGAAGCCCCAGCTCGACACCACCTGGGCGACCTGCTCAGGCGACGTGCCGATCACCGCCGCCGGGCTGTTCATCGCGTAGTAGATGCCCGGCTCGATCACGCAAGCCGCGACCAGCGCCATGATGGCGACGAACGATTCCATCAGCATGCCGCCGTAACCGATGTAGCGGGCCTGGGTTTCGTTCTCGATCAGCTTGGGCGTCGTGCCCGAGGAGATCAACGCATGGAAGCCCGACACCGCGCCGCAGGCGATGGTGATGAACAGGAACGGGAACAGGTTGCCCGACCACACCGGACCGGAGCCGTCGACGAACTGCGTCAGCGCGGGCATCTTCAGTTCGGGGGCTACGACCACGATGCCGATCGCCAGACCGACGATCGTGCCGATCTTCAGGAAGGTCGACAGGTAGTCGCGCGGGGCCAGCAGCAGCCACACGGGCAGCACCGAGGCGATGAAGCCGTAGATGATCAGGATCCAGGTCAGGCCCTTGCCGTCGAAGTCGAACATCGGGCCAATGACCGGATGCGCGGCCACGTCCTGACCGAAGGTGATGGCCGCCATCAGGCCCACGAAGCCGATGATCGACACCTCGCCGATCTTGCCCGGGCGGATGTAGCGCAGGTACACGCCCATGAAGAGCGCGATGGGAATCGTCGCGGCCACCGTGAAGGTGCCCCACGGCGAATGCGTCAGCGCCTTCACGACGATCAGCGCCAGCACGGCCAGGATGATCACCATGATCATGAACGCGCCGAACAGCGCGATCACGCCCGGGATCTTGCCCAGTTCCGACTTGACCAGGTCGCCCAGCGAACGGCCGTCGCGGCGGGTGGAAATGAAGAGGATCGTGAAGTCCTGCACGGCGCCGGCGAACACGACGCCGGCCAGGATCCACAGCATGCCGGGCAGATAGCCCATCTGCGCGGCCAGCACCGGTCCAACCAGGGGACCCGCGCCAGCGATGGCGGCAAAGTGGTGGCCGAACAGCACATGCTTGTTGGTCGGCACGTAGTCCAGGCCGTCGTTGTACTTCCAGGCCGGCGTCATGCGCGTCGGGTCAAGCTGGAAGACCTTGCGCGCGATGAAGCGGCTGTAGTAACGGTAGGCGATGAGATAGACGCAGACGGCGGCAATCACCACCCATAGCGCGTTGATGGTCTCCCCTCTGGCCAGCGCCACGGTGCCCAGCGCGAACGCGCCCAGTACCGCAACCGCCAGCCAGACCAGGTGCTGACCCAGTCCCTTACTGCTGGTGTGCATAAGTGCTCCTCTTGCCTCCCGCCATGCTCTTGGCGTGAAACGCTTTTTTCGTCCCGCGGAAGGCAGACTCATTGTTGTGGGGTGGCGGACGCACGCGTCCGCGCTGCGTCCGGTCGACGCGGGCGCCAGTATTGCGCTGCGGCCAGCGCGCCAACAAGCGCGGAACTACGCACGCGGGCTACGTGTTACTACGTCATGCGCCGCAGCAAAATTCCGTGGAAACCGTAAAATCTCCGAACTTTCCGCTTTCCCGCCTCGACACCCTTCCGGTTGATGCGTCGCAGCAAATTCGCTCCGGCCTGATACAAATCCTTATGAAGCTGCGTCTCAAAATCTTGCTGCTTGCGGCAGTCCCGCTGCTGGTGGCTGTCGCCGCCATCACGGTCGCCGTCTACGTGCAGGGACTGCAGTTGGCGCAGCGAGAAAAACAGGTGGTCGAGACTGCCTGGCTGGCCAGCAAGGAAGGCGAGTTGCGCCACTACGTGAACCTGGCCTACAGCGCCATCGCGCCGCTGCAGGCTGCGGGCGACGACGCGGCCACGCGCCAGCGCGCCCTGGACCTGCTGTCGCAAATGGAGTTCGGCCACGACGGCTACTTCTTCGTCTATGACCTGCAGGGCCGGAACCTGATGCATCCGCGCCAGCCCGAACTGGTCGGTCAAGATCTCTGGAACCTGCGCGACACCAAGGGCCAGGCCGTCATCCAGAACCTGCTGACGGCCGCCCGGCGCGGCGGGCAGCAGGGCGAGGTGGTGCATTACCTCTGGGAAAAACCGTCCACCAACCAGACCGTGGAAAAGCTCGGGTACGTGGTGGTGCTGGAACGCTGGGGCTGGATGCTGGGCACCGGCATTTACCTGGACGACGTGCAAGAGGCGCTGGTGCGCATCGACGCGGCGGCGCAGGCCAATATCCGTGACATGTTCGCGTGGGTGGCGGGCATCGCCGCCGTATCCATCCTGGGCGTGGCGGCCTGTGGTCTGGCCCTCAATATCAGCGACCATCGCCAGTCGGACGCCAAGCTGCGTCTGATGGCCCGCCAGATCGTGCGATCGCAGGAAGACGAGCGCGCCCGCCTGTCGCGCGAGCTGCACGACGGCATCAGCCAGGTGCTGGTGTCGGTCAAGCTGTCGCTGGAGGCCGCCCGCGAGCGGTTGCGCCAGTCGCACCCGGACGATCCGCGCGTGCTTGCGCACATCGACACGCCGCTGGGCGGCGCGCTGGACCGGCTGAACATGGCGGTGGGCGAGGTCCGCCGCATTTCGCACAACCTTCGGCCCACGCTGCTGGATGATCTGGGCCTGCCCGCCGCGCTGGAGCATCTGGGCCGGGAGTTCGCCATCCGCCCCGAGGACGGCGCCCCGCCGCTGGCCGTGGACCTGCACACGGTCGGGCAGCCGGTGAAGCTGCCGGATGCCTACGCGACGGCGCTGTTCCGCGTGACGCAAGAGGCGCTGACCAACGTCATGCGCCACGCAGGCGCCACGCGAGCCGACCTGACACTGGCGTATTCGATGCGCGACCTGCGCCTGACCATCACCGACGACGGCTGCGGCTTTGACGACGCCGAGGTCCAGCAGGACCCGCATCGCGGCATTGGCCTGCGCAACATGCGTGAACGCATGAGCGCGCTGTCCGGCACCCTGACCTTTCATTCCACCGCGCAAGGCACGACCTTGCAGGCCTGGCTTCCCCTGCCGCCCGCCGGCGCCCCCCTTTCGACGCCTTCCCAAGCATGACCGACAAACCCGACGCCGTCCGCCTCCTGCTGATCGACGACCATCCCCTGGTGCGCGACGGCCTGCGCCTGCGCCTGGAAACCGTGCCGCAGTTGCGGGTGGTGGGCGAAGCGGGCAACGCCGCCGCTGCCCAGGCCTTTCTGGCCGCCTGCATGGCCGAGGATCCCCACGGCGGCACCCTGCCCCATCTCGTGCTGATGGACCTGAACATGCCTGGCGTCGGCGGCCTGGAGTTGACGGCGCTGCTGCACGAGCGCTATCCGCAGATCGCAGTCCTGGTGCTGTCCATGCACGACAACCCCGAATACATGGTGCAGGCGGTCAAGGCCGGCGCCCGCGGCTATCTGCTCAAGGACGAGCCCGCGCAGGAAATCATCACCGCTATCGACGCCGTCATGGCCGGCCGCAGCTACTTCAGCGCCGCGGCGGCCGTGCGGCTGTCGCAGGCCAGCGCTCTGGCCACGCTGCTGACGCACCGCGAGCGCGACGTGCTGCGCCACATCGCCGACGGCCATGCCAACAAGCAGATCGCGCAGACGCTGGGATTGTCCGTGCGCACCGTCGAAACGCACCGCCTGAACATCAAGCGCAAGCTGGGCATCGACGGACAGGCCGAACTCATCAAGTACGCGGTCGAAAACCGGGGGGTTTGAACGGGGAAAATACCCCCACACGCCGAGGGTAAGCCCGCAATCCCCTCGCCCCGCTGAGGTAGACTTGCGACACCTATGCATTACGCCCGGCAGTACGCCGAGCGTCACGCCACGCATCACCCTTCGCATCACCGCGCGCCAGAGGGCGCGCCGCCAGGAGTCCCCATGTCATTGGAAAAGCACTACACCGCCATTCTCGAAGCGCTAGGGGAAGATCCGTCCCGCGAAGGGCTGGCCGACACGCCCGCCCGCGCCGCCAAGGCCATGCGCCACCTGTGCCGCGGCTACGACCAGAACCTGGACGAGATCGTCAACGGTGCGCTGTTCACGTCGGACACGCGCGAGATCGTCCTGGTCAAGAACATCGAGCTGTACTCGCTGTGCGAGCACCACATGCTGCCCTTCATCGGCAAGGCCCACGTCGCGTATCTGCCGGCCGGCAAGGTGCTGGGCCTGTCCAAGGTGGCCCGCATCGTCGAGATGTACGCACGCCGCCTGCAGATCCAGGAAAACCTCAGCCGCCAGGTGGCTGAAGCCGTGCAAAGCGTCACCGGCGCGGCGGGCGTCGCGGTCGTCATCGAAGCGCAGCACATGTGCATGATGATGCGCGGCGTCGAAAAGCAGAATTCGTCCATGGTCACGTCGGTGATGCTGGGCGAATTCCACGAAAACCCGTCCACGCGTGCGGAGTTTCTCAGCCTGATTCGCTGAGCGGCGATCTAATCCATTTGGCGCATATCGCGGGCCCGCCCGCTGCGACGACCATGCCCGTTCGGGCATCGGCGGCGCAGCCGGCGGGCCCGGTTGCTTTTGGCACCTACTGATCCGGACATCTGGCCCTAGCGTTCTGGTCCCATCCGGGCAAACTGGCACCAGCAAGCCGGTCGCGCCGGGGCGCGGCCGTTCTCTCCCGGAGATCTCCATGAACGCGATATACCGCCTGATTCGCCGCTGCACCCTGGCCGGCCTGGCCGCCGCGCTACTGGCTGCGCCCGCCTACGCGCAGACCAAACTGGTGGTGGGCTACCAGCTCATCGTCGGGCCGTTCCTGTCCGCCATCGCGGACGGCAGTTTCGACAAGGCCCTCAAAGAGGCCGGCTACCAGGTGGACTGGCGCCAGTTCACCTCGGGCGGCGACATCTCGACCGCGCTGGCCTCGGGCAACGTGCCGGTCGGCGTGCTGGGTTCGACCGGGATCACCTCGGCCGCCACGCGCGGCGTGGACATGCAGCTTTTCTGGATCCTGGACAACATCGGAAAATCCGAAGCGCTGGTGGCGCGCAACGGGTCCGGCATCAACAGCACCGCCGACCTGAAAGGCAAGCGCATCGCCACGCCGTTCGTGTCGACGTCGCACTTCCATTTGCTGGTCGGGCTTGAGCAGGTCTGGAAGGTGCCGCCCCGCGACGTGCGCATCCTGAACATGCAGCCGCCGCAGATCGTGGCCGCCTGGCAGCGCGGCGACATCGACGCCGCCTACGTCTGGCCGCCCGCGCTGACCGAGATCGCCAAGACCGGCAAGATCATCGCCGACTCCGAACAGATCGGCGCGGCCAGCGTGCCGACCTTCGACGGCATCGTGGTGGACAAGGCCTGGGCGCAGAAGAACCCGAAGTTCATGGCCGCCTTCACCGGCGTGCTGGCCAAGTCCTACGCGGACTATCGTGCCAACAGCGCCAAGTGGACGGCGGATTCGCCGCAGGTCAAGGGCATCGTCAAGCTGATCGGCGGGAAGCCCGAAGACATCGTCGAGGCGCTGGGGCTTCTGGTCTTCCCGACCGTGGAAGAACAGGCCTCCAAGACCTGGCTGGGCGGCGGCAAGGACTCGGGCGCCGCGCGCGCCTTCGCGGCCAGCGCCAAATTCCTGAAAGACCAGAAGCAGATCGACAAGGCGCTGGACGACTACAGCCCGTTCGTCACGGACCAGTACGCGAAGGCGGCCGCGAAGTAATTCGCGCGTCCCATCCGTTTGACGCGGCCCGGCGCCACCCCGGCGCCGGCCGCAGCGCCATGGCGGGCCCGCCACCGCAGGCCGCGCCACAACGATCAGGGGGAACAGCATGACCATGCAGTCCACATCCGCCGCGCAGCGACTGTGCGCGGAAGGCGTCAGCGTCACCTATCCCGGCCTGCACGACAGCGGCCCCGTCATCGCGCTGCACGACGTCAACCTGACCATCCAGCCGGGCGAATTCGTCGTCGCGCTGGGCGCGTCGGGCTGCGGCAAGACCACGTTGCTCAGCCTGCTGGCGGGCTTTCTGTCGCCGACCGAGGGTGAGATCACCCTGGGCGGAAATCCCATCGTCGGACCGGGCGCCGACCGCGGCGTGGTGTTTCAGAAGCACGCCCTGCTGCCCTGGCTGAACGTGCTGGAGAACACCGAATTCGGCCTGAAGCTGCAAGGCGTGGACAAGGACACCCGCCGCGCGCGCGCCCGCCGCAACCTGGAACTGGTGGGCCTGCAGGATTTTCACCGGCACATGATCTATCAGTTGTCGGGCGGCATGCAGCAGCGCGTGGGCATTGCGCGCGCGCTGACCTGCGACCCCGCCATGCTGCTGATGGACGAACCCATGGCCGCGCTGGACGCGCTGACCCGGGAGACCATCCAGGAGCTGCTGCTGGACATCTGGCGGCAGACCAACAAGATGTTTTTCTTCATCACTCACAGCGTGGAAGAAGCGCTCTTCCTGGGTTCGCGGCTGATCGTCATGTCGCCGCGCCCGGGCCGGATCACGCACACGTTCGAGCCGGCTTTCAACCGGCGCTACCTGGAGACCCGCGATGGCCGTGGCATCAAATCCAGTCCCGACTTCATCGCCATGCGAGAAGAAGTCCTCGGCATCATCTACGGGGACGAGCGCGCCGCCGCCCCGCACGCGCTCCATGCCTAAGCGCCGCATCGGTCACACGCCGGCGGCGCCAGGCAAGGTGTACGGCGCGCCGGGCGCGGGCTACAGCGGCCACATCAGCCTGCTGACCAGCCTGGCGCTGATCGCGCTGTGGTTCCTGGTGACCAGCGCCGGCTGGGTGCGGCCACTGTTCCTGCCGTCGCCCATCGCCGTGTATGACAAGTTCGTTTTTGCGATGACCGAGGGCGTGGCCAACTCCACGCTGACCGAGCATGCGCTCGCCAGCCTTGGCCGCGTGTTCGGCGCGTTCTTCCTGGCGTGCGTCACGGCAATTCCGGTCGGCATCCTGATGGGCGTGAACCGCTACGCGCGCGGCGTCTTCGATCCGCCGATCGAGTTTTACCGCCCGCTGCCGCCGCTGGCCTATCTGCCGCTCATCATCATCTGGTTCGGTATCGGCGAGTTCCCGAAGATCCTGCTGATCTACCTGGCGATCTTCGCACCCATGGCGATCGCCGCGCGCGCGGGCGTGCGTTCGGTGTCGATCGAACAGATCCATGCGGCCTACGCCATGGGCGGGACCAGCCGCCAGATCGTCTGGCACGTGATCCTGAAGGCGGCCATGCCGGAAATCTTCACGGGCATGCGCATCGGCATCGGCGTCGGCTGGACGACGCTGGTCGCCGCCGAGATGGTGGCCGCCGACCGGGGCCTGGGCTTCATGGTGCTGAACGCCGCGCAGTTCCTGGCCAGCGACACGGTCATCATGGGCATCATCGTGATCGGACTGTTCGCGTTCGCCTTCGACCTGTTGGTGCGCTATCTGGAACGTTTCGCCATCCCGTGGAAGGGACGAATCTGACAGGGCAATCCCCCATTCCTTCCCTCATCCGGCTCCTTTATTCTGAGACTCGCACACCCCGGGCGCGGCAGCGCGGCGCGCGGGGTGTCCGCAGTCAAAAGGAGCCAGCCATGTCCAGCCAGGCCTCGATGCTCAAGCCTGTGTTGTGGGAACGCCTGTTCGAAAAGGCCAGCGCGCCCAACCTCAGCCTGCAGGGGCGCGTGCGCCAGATGCTGGTGTCGGCCATCCTGAGCGGGCACCTGCCGCCCGGCATGCCCGTGCCGTCCAGCCGTTACCTGGCCGACCAGCTTCGCATCGCGCGCAACACCGTCGTGTTCGCGTACCAGCAGCTCGTGTGCGAAGGCTATCTGGTGTCGCGCGAACGCAGCGGTCACTTCGTCAGCGACACCGTGATGGAAGGCCACTCCGGTCCGGCGTCTGACGCTTCGCCGGCGGATGCGCCCGAAGCCGGCGGCGTGCGCTGGGATGAGCGTCTGCGCTTTCGCCCCTCGCGGCAACGCAACATCACCAAGCCGCGCGACTGGCAAAAGCAGCCTTATCCCTTCGTCTACGGCCAGTTCGATCAGGATCTGTTTCCCACCGCCGAATGGCGCGAGTGCTGCATCAAGGCGCTGTCTGTTCTGGACATCCGCAGCTGGGCGCCGGACCTCATCACGCATGACGACCCCGCGCTCATCGAACAGATCCGCACGCAGGTACTGCCGCGCCGCGGCGTGTGGGCCGACGCCGAGGAAATCGTCATCACGGTCGGTGCGCAGCACGCGCTTTATCTGCTGGCCGATCTGCTGGTGAACGAGGACACCGTGGTCGGCATGGAAGACCCCGGCTATCCGGACGCGCGCAACATCTTCGCCAGCCACACGCGTCATCTGCTGCCGTTGCCCGTGGACGAACAGGGCCTGCGCACGGGGACGCAACTGCTGGGATGCGACTACCTTTTCGTGACACCCGGCCATCAGTGCCCCACCACCGTCACGCTGTCCATGGAGCGCCGCGCGAGCCTGCTCGCCATGGCGCGGCAGGCCGACAGCCTCATCATCGAGGACGACTTCGAAAGCGAGAGCCGCTGGGGCGAAGGCGCGATCCCCGCGCTGAAAAGCCTGGACCGGGACGGCCGCGTGATCTACGTGGGCAGCCTGGCCAAGTCCTTCGCGCCGGGCCTGCGCATCGGCTACATCGTCGCACCGCGCGAGCTGGCCGCCGAACTGCGCGCGCTGCGCCGCCTGATGCTGCGCCACCCGTCCGCGTACATTCAGCGCGCGTTCTCGCTGTTCATTTCGCTAGGGCATCACCATTCGCTGCTGCGCCGCCAGTCGCAGGCCTATCAAAAGCGCGGCGCCGAACTGGCGCAGGCGCTGGCGCGGCATCTGCCTGACTTCACGGCCATTCCGATC
This sequence comes from Achromobacter sp., assembly GCA_003454835.1. Taxonomy (GTDB): domain Bacteria; phylum Pseudomonadota; class Gammaproteobacteria; order Burkholderiales; family Burkholderiaceae_B; genus Achromobacter. The sequence goes on from DMTA01000174.1 coordinate 10,013, forward strand.
ACCGGTTCGTCATCGTGCTGGCTGCAAGGGCCGCCGTGGCTCAATGCGGTGGCCCTTTCCGAGGCGGCACTGGCTGAAGGCGTGGTGGTCGAACCGGGGGATGTGTTCTTCATGGACGGCGCGAATGCGCCACGGAACTTCCTGCGCGTGGGGTTTACGTCGATCCGGCCGGAGCACATCGAACCAGGGATCGCGAGGCTGGCGAAGGTGGTCGACGCCCAGCGGCGCGAGGCGCAGGATCTGGTGCTTGACGGTGTCTGACACCGTGTTCATTTTGACGGTCTCTGCATTTTCGACGGTGTCTGACACCCTGGTGAGA
>DMTA01000324.1 GCA_003454835.1 Achromobacter sp.
CTCGGCGCGTTGCCAGGCCGCTTCATGGTCGGCGCTGCGCGCCCGCCAGTGCGCCAGCGCCGCGCGATCCGCTGCCGACAACGTCTCGGACTGCAGACGCACCAGCCAGCCGGCCGCCTCCTTCAGGATGGCGGGGTCGATAGCCGCGTTCACGCCGCGTCCGCCTGATAGGCGATCAGGCACGCGGCAAAGGCAGCCTGCATGTGGCGCTTCACAGTCGATAGCGACACGCGCAGCTTGCGCGCGATCTCGTCATAGCCCATGCCGTCGAATTGCGACAGCAGAAAGACCTCGCGCGTGCGGGCGGGCAGCGAACGCAGGGCGGCGTCGATGGCGTGCAGGGTTTCCAGGATGAGGGCGCGCGCCTCGGGTGACGGGGTCTCGGCCTCGGGCACGTGCGCCACGGCGGCCAGATAGGCTTCTTCGACCGCGCGGCGCCGCCAATGGTCCGCCACCAAGCCCTTGGCGATGTGGGCAAGCAGCGCGCGCGGCTCGGCGCCGGTCTCTTCCCGGCGCCGCCCCGCCATCAACCGGACGAAGGTATCGTGCGCCAGGTCCGCGGCATCGAAGGAACTGCCCAGCTTCTTGCGCAGCCACATCGACAGCCAGCCGTGGTGGTCGCGATAAAGCTGGGTGACATTGTCGGCGGATGGGGATAGCGGCGCAGGCAAAGGCGCACCTCGGCAGATATGCAAATAGGAATTGTTTTTATTCTATACGAGCTGCTCGACCCCGCACATGCGCCGAGGCGGTGAGATAGAATCGATGTCCTTCCCGCCCGACTCTTGAGCGCCATGCAGAACAACCTGTCTGTGTCTCGGTTCCTTGCCAGCGGCGGGGAAATGGGCGCACGGGTCAGCCGGCACGACTGGTCCGCAACGCCACTCGGCCCCCTCACCGCCTGGCCCGCCTCGCTGCGCATTGCCGCAAGCATGGTGTTGTCCTCCCGGTTCCCGTCCTGTCTGGTCTGGGGCCCCGAGTTCATCTCGATCTACAACGACGCCTTCGTGCCCATCCTGGGCGCCAAGCCCGACGCGCTGGGCCGCCCCTTCAATGAGATCTGGAGCGAAGCCTGGTCGCAGATCGGCCCGATTGCCGAACGCGCCTACGCCGGCGAGGCCACCTTCATCGAGGACTATCCGCTCGTCGTTCTCCGATACGGCCGCGCCGAACTGGCCAACTTCACGTTCTGCTACAGCCCCGTGTACGACGAAAACGGCGATGTCGTCGGCATGATCGACACCGTCATTGAAACCACCGCCCGGGTCGGCGCCGAAAAGGCCCAGGCGGACGCGCTACGCCTGACCGAAGAAGCCTTGCGCCAAAGCCAGAAGATGGACGCCATCGGCCAGCTGACGGGTGGCGTCGCGCATGACTTCAACAACCTGCTGACGGGAATTTCCGGCAGCCTGGATTTCCTGTCCCAGCGCCTCGCACAGGGGCGGACCGATGACCTGGGCCGTCACATCGCGGTGGCGAAAAGCGGCGCCGACAAGGCGGCCGTCCTGACGCGCCGCCTGCTGAACTTTTCGCGCCGCCATCCGCTGGAGCGCAAGGCGGTGGATATCAACCACGTCATCGCCGACATGGAGGCGCTGATCGCGCGCAGCGCCGGATCGGCGGTCACGCTGGATGTGGCCTGCGCGCCCGCGTTGTGGCCGGTCTGGGTGGACGCGCACCAGCTCGAAAACGCGCTGCTGAACCTGTGCCTGAACGCGCGCGACGCCCTGTCTGGAAGCGGCACACTGCGCATCGCGACGAACAACGTGACCCTGGACGCCGAGGACGCGCGCGAACGCGGCTTGCAACCGGGCGATCACGTGCGGTTGCGCGTGTCCGACACAGGATGCGGCATGACGCCCGAGACGATGGGGCGCATGTTCGAACCCTTCTACACCACCAAGCCGGCCGAGCGCGGCACCGGCCTGGGACTTGCGCTGGTTCACGACTTCGTCCGCCAATCCGGCGGCCATGTCCAGGTGCGTTCGCAACCGGATCAGGGCACGGATATCGACCTGTACTTTCCGCGCCATGGCGGCGCCCGGATCGAGGTCGCCGCAGACACCGCCGCCGCCCATCCGCCCAGGGCCTTGCAGGGCGGGACAGTGCTTCTGGCTGAGGACGATCCCGCCGTACGCGAAGTCACGGCTGAAGTGCTGAAGGAAATCGGCTACGACGTGATCGAGGCCACGGACGGCGCCAGCGCGCTCAAGCACCTGACCACGCAAGCCCGGATCGATCTATTGGTGTGTGATCTGGCTTTGCCGGGCGGGGTGAACGGGCGCCGGGTGGCAGAGACCGGCAAGACTTTGCGGCCGGGGATGAAGGTGCTGTTCATCACGGGCTACGGCGAAGGAGCCGAAGGGGATACCGCGTCATCGGCCGATGCACCGGTGCTGTTGAAGCCATTCACGCTTGATGACCTGGCGCACCAGGTGCATGCGCTGATGCGCTGAACGTGCGAGCGCTCAGCCGGACGGCAGGCGCCGGGTCGTGCGGATCCAGAACAGCCCCGCCCCCGACAGCAGCATGGCAAACAGCAGATACGCAAAACAGATCAGCAGACCGAAGAAATAGTAGCGGTCGTAAAACGTGGCCGCCCACCACGCAACGCCGCCATACGCCGCCATGACGATGAACGGCAGCCACAGCACCGCCACGCCGGCGCGGCGCCAGCCCGGGGTGTTCAGACGCGGAAATTGATGCGGCCGCGCCCGCAGCACCAGCGCCAGCGCGGACAGCGCCGGCAGCAGAAAGGCCAACACCGCCAGCACCAGCAGGCCGGCATCCAGGAACGTCGCCACGAACTCGCGCAAAATCGGCTCCTTGCACGGCGCGCATGGGTGGCGCCGTCCCGGACGTTATACACGAGGCGCCGCGGGCGCCCTTACAGCTTGGGCGCGTAGCGCACGGTCAGCATCACATTGCGGGGCTCGCCGTAGTAGTTGTTGCTGGACAGCGTGTTGTACGACGGCACGTAGTATTTCTTGTCGAACACGTTGTTCACGTTCAGACCGAAGCTCAGCTCCGGCGTGGCCTGGTAACCCACCCGCGCGTTCCAGATCGTGAATCCCGCCAGCTTGAATTCACGGTCCGAGCTGATCGTTGACGTCTGCGTGTTCACGCCGGCGCCCACGCTCAGGCGGTTCCACGTGCCCGGCAGCTTGTAGTTGGCCCACAGGCGCAGCATGTGCTTGGGCGTCCAGGTGCTGAAGACCTTGCCCTGGTTGTCCGGATCTTCCAGGAACTTGGTGGTGTTGTAGGCATAGCCGGCATACAGCTCCAGGCCCCTGACCACCTCGCCGGAAATCTCGGCTTCAACGCCCTGGCTGCGGACCTTGCCGGCGGCGCGCGAGCAGTACCAGCCGTTGCAGGCAAACCCGGCGTCGTAATCATTGACCGCACGATTCTTGTGGTCGTAGCGGTACAAGGCAAGCAGGGTATTGACCCGGCCATCCGCCAGTTCGCCCTTCAGGCCGACTTCATAGTTGTTGCCCTCGATCGGCTTGAGCAGGCTGCCCGACACCGTGCGCTCGGTCTGCGGTTCGAACACCGTGGTGTAACTGCCGTAGACCGACCAGTTGTCGGACAGCGAATACACGACGCCGGCATAAGGAATGAATTCTCCCGAGGTCGACGACGTCGTGGTGTCGCCGCCGCCGCTGTAGCGGTAGTCGAACCAGCCGACGCGGCCGCCGCCGATCAGCGCCAGAGACTGCGTGGGCTTGACGCGCCATGTGCCGTAGATGCCCTTCTGCCGGATGTCGTAGGCGCTGCGCGAATCGTAGCCGCTGGCGGCGGCAATGGAGTCAATGTCCTGCCACGGACGGTGATGGTCCAGATCGAAGATGTTTCCGCCGCTTTCCCACGCGCGGGTGAATCGGTCGTTCGTCGTGAGTTTGGAGTAGTTGGCGCCGATCACCACTTCCTGCGCCATGCCCCAGGCGTTGAAGTCGCCCGCCACCGACATGTCCATGCCGCGCTGCCGGCTCGTGAAGTCCACGCCGAAATTGCCGTAGTCCAGTCCGCTGCCGTCACGCTGCACGGGCCCGGTCACGCGCTGGTGCACGGTCGTGTTGTCTTCGTCCATCGCCACGCCGGCAAGCCGGAAGCGCCACGACGAATTGAAGCGATGCGTGACGTCGGCGTTGAAGATGGTCTGGTCGTTGGTGGCGCGGTTCCAGGTCGAGCCGGTGAACGTCGAGCGCGGCAGATCGATGCTGCCGCCACCCTCGAAACGGGGATAACCGACGAACATGGGCCGCGACTTGCTGTACCGGTTGCTGACGCCCAGGCCCACCGTCGTGTTCTCGGTAATGTCGTAATCCAGCGCGGCGTACAGGTTGCGCGTCCTGTCCCACACGTAGTCGATGTACGAATGGCTGCGGTCTTCGTCCAGCACCACGCGGCCGCGCAGCGTGCCCGATTCGTTGAGCGGACCGCCCGCATCCAGCGTCAGGCCGTAGTGATCCCACGATCCCACCTTGCCCGTCACGACCACCGAAGGTTCGGCGCCGCCGCGCTTGCGCACCAGGTTGATCGCGCCGCCGGGGCTGCCCGCGCCTTGCAGCAGGCCGGCCGCGCCGCGCAGGATCTCCACCCGGTCATAGAACACCAGCGAATCCTGCTCCCAGTTGCCCAGGCTGTAGCTATTGCGCAGCAGGGACACGCCGTCGTATTGCAGCAGGTCCACGGGGAAGCCGCGCGAATTGATCGCAACGCCGGCGCCCACGCCCTGCACGCCCACCATGCCGGCGGTGTTGTTGACGGCGTCCGGCAGGCTGGTCATGTCCTGATCGTCCATCCGCTGCCGCGTCAGCACGGTGATGGATTGCGGAATGTCTTTGAGCGCTTGCGCCGTCTTGCCGATGGTGACCGCCGGCGACGTGTACGAACCCGTGCCGTCCGTCGTGGTGTTGTAGGTGCCCGTCACCGTCACGGGCGCCAGCGTCGCGGCCGCCT
>DMTA01000068.1 GCA_003454835.1 Achromobacter sp.
CGTGACGGTGCTCATGAGAGGTCTCCCAGAAAGAACAATCCCCACTCAGCGTACCGCTTCGTGGGGATCGGGCTGACCATCTCATTAGGACCGGCAGTGCCGGTCCTTGACATTGCTCGCGCCAGCCTCATTGCTGGCGGATCGCCTCGACCTGGATCTTCAGCTTCACCTCCGGCTTGAACCCCATATCCAACCCGAAATTCATCCCGAAGTCCTTGCGGCTGAATTCCGTGGAGACGTCGGCGCCGCAGACCTCGCGCTTGACCATCGGGTGATCGATGCACTTGAAGTCGTCGATGTCGAGCTTCACCTGACGCGTGACGCCGCGCAGCGTCAGGTCGCCCGTGGCTTCTTCCGGTTTGTCGCCGTCGAACTTGGTGAACTTGCCCTTGAACGTGGCGGTGGGGTATTTAGCTGCATCGAAGATATCGGGAGCGACCGCGTGCTGGTTCATCTCGTCGTGGCCGAAGTCCACCGACTTGATGTCCACGGTGACTTCCAAGGTGCCCGTACGCGCCGCGCGATCCAGCATGACCACGCCGCTGGACTTATTGAACTTGCCGCGCCATGTCGACAACCCGCCGAAATGATCGGCCTCGAAGCTGGGGTAGGTGTGCGAGGGATCAAGGTCATAGGTGACCGGCGCGGCGGTCGCGGCAAAGGTCACGGACAACACACTTGCGCCCAGCAACAGGGACGGGATCAACTTCATTGCGGCTCCTTGTGAATGGCGTTCAAGCATGCCGGCGGCGGGCCGCCAGCGTGCCGGAAAGACAAGACAATAACATTCAGTTCGGCGTCAGCAATGCGGCTTAAATCAAAAATCCGCGGGGCTTTGTGACGCATCGTTCCATGGCATCAATCCACCTTGCCCAGCCACGCAGACAGATCCTGCAAGGTCTCGCGCAGCGCGTTAAAGCGCTGCTCGCCCAGGTGTTCTTTCCATTCCTGTTCGACGTCGGTCACGCAGCTGCGCATCAGCACGTACATCTGCTGGCCCTTATCCGTGAGCTGCAGCTCTGTCGAATTCGACGCGGCGCCCGGCCGGCGCAGCAGATAGCCGCGCCGCTCCAGTTCCGCCAGCACGTAGTTCATCGCCTGGCGCGACATATTGCATTGACGGGCCAGCTCGATCGGCCGGCGCCCATGCGGACCGGGATACATGAAGACGCCGAGTTCGGTCAGCGATACGTCGAATCCCTGCGCGTTGACGGTCGACAGCATGCGCGCGACCACGTGCTCGCGCGGCAGCCGCAGCAACGACCCGATCATCGGCAGGCCGGCTTGCGGTTCGGATACGGCGCTATTTTTTCTACTGGACATGGAGTAAAAAATTTGTACACTGGAGCGTAAAGTAACTTTACACGGGAGTATGCCATGAACGTAGCGCAAGCATTCGATGCAGACGAGGTGATTCGCGTGGGGCAGCTGGAAATCCGCTATCTGCAGCCGAGCGGGCGCGGCAACCACATGGGGGCGTTTGAATTGTGTGTGCCGCCGGGTTCGAACGTTCCGCCGCCGCATAGCCACGACAACGAGGAACTGATCTACGTGCTTGAAGGCACGCTGCGCTTTACCGTCGGCGCAGAAACGCGCGACCTGCGTGTCGGCGACTCGATGACCACGCCCACCGGCGTGGCGCATGCGTTCAGCAACCCGTACGAGGTCATGGCCAAGGCCCTCGTGATCAACACGCCGGAAATCAGCGCGGACTATTTCCGGGAGATGGCGGCGCTGATCAACGGCGGCGGTCCGCCGGACAAAGCCCGGATGATGGAGACGATGAAGCGGTTCGGCCTGACGCCGATCGCTCCAGCGCCGGCGCCTGCCGTTGCGGCCGCGGCAGGATGACCGCCCGCGTGATGGGCGTAGCGTGCCGGGCAGCATCGTCGGCACCGGAGGGCGGCCGGTGAACGCGCAACAAGGGCGTCGCCAGGACGCCCTTGTTCGGTTGATTCGACTTTGATCGCTTCAGAGTCGGTCGCTTCAGAGTCGGTCGCTTCAGCTTCGATCGATCTCGCTTCGGCCGCTGTCGCTTCGGCCGCTATCGCGCCGGTCGATTCAGCGTCGGCTGACCAGTCCTTGGTTTACTCGTCGTTCGCCCACTCGACCTGCACGCCCAGGCTGCGCAAGTTCTCGACAAAGTGCGGGTGGGCACGACGGATCGGCGTCGCGTTGCGGATCTCGGAGCGGCCCTTGATGCTGCTGGCCACCATGAACAGCGCGATCGCCACGCGGATGATGTAGGGGCTTTCCACCACGCCCGGCGTCAACGGATTGCCGCCAAACGTCACCACGCGATGCGGGTCCGACGAGAATACGTGCGCGCCGAACTTGGATAGTTCGCCCGTCCAGCCCAGCGCGCCGTCGTAGACCTTGTTCCAGAACATCGCATTGCCCTCTGCGCACACGCCCAGCGCAATGAAGATTGGCAACAGGTCCACCGGAAAGTACGGCCAGGGCGCCGCCTCGACCTTGGTCAGCACGTTGCTGGTGAAGGGCGTCTGCACCTTCAGCGGCCCGTCGCGCAGCGCGCGGGACCAGCCGTCCTTGTGCTCGATCCGCACGCCGAACTTGGCGAACGTGCGGTCGATCAGCGGAAAATTGCCCGGCGTGCGATTGCGCACCACCACGTCGCCGCCCGTGATCGCGCCCAGCGCGAGGAACGTCGTGATCTCGTGGAAATCCTCTTCGAACGTGAACTCGCCGCCGCCCAGACGCTTGCCGCCGCGCACCACCAGCCGCGACGTGCCGATGCCGTCGATATCGGCGCCCATCATCGCCATGAACCGGCAGAACTCCTGCACGTGCGGCTCGGACGCCGCATTGGTCAACGACGACTCGCCGTCGGCTGCGGCCGCGCACAACACAAAGTTTTCGGTCGTGGTCACGGACGCATAGTCCAGCCAATGGTGCGTGGGCTTGAGCGGGCCGCTCGCGCGCACCAGCAGCGAGCCGCTGGCGCGTTCCACCTGGCCGCCGAACGAGCGGAAGATGTCCACGTGCGGATCGATCTCGCGCACGCCCAACGTGCACCCCTTCACGTTGTCCTCCAGCCGGGCCACGCCAAAGCGCGCCAGCAGCGGCGGCACCAGCATGATCGACGAACGCATCTCCTCGGGCAGACGGTGGTTTGCAGCGTCAAAGACCGTGTTCTTGTGGTGCAGCGCCAGCGTGCGCGTCGCATCGTCCAGGCGGACGTCGCTGCCCAGCGTGCGGAAGATGTCCAGGATCTTGCGCACATCGGTGATATCCGGCACCCCGTGCAGTTTCAGCGGCTGATCGGTCAGCAGCGTGGCGCACAGGATGGGCAGCACCGCGTTCTTGTTGGCCGAAGGGACGACGCGGCCGCGCAAAGGCGTGCCGCCGTGGACGATGAGGTTGGACATGGGGGTGGAGCTGCCGGGAAAGAAATAGGGGAAAGCGCGGGGGATTGTACTGGGGTCTTTCCAGACGTCATTTTGACGAAAGGCGGCTAAACGTTTCAATCTGCAAGTTTCGAAACGCGGGCGCTTTGCCATTTCGGGTTCGCATCTGACGGCGCGTTCGACCACCCTCAAATGCAAGCGCCGACCGCCACGATGTCGGCGTTGTCAGTGGTATCGGCAACGCGGGCATTCCGTCGCACGGATCCTGCGCACGCTCGCAGGCGCATTCGATGGGCGGCTACTTTAGCCGAAGCACAAAGTCCTGGTCCGAGAACTTTTCGCGCATGTCGGCGATATCTTTGAAGGGCGAACTTTGGATGGTCTTTACCATTCCATCCAGCACCACATGAAGGGCGGCAACGTTGCCGCTTTCAAGCGCCTTGTCCATTGCGCGGATCTGGGCTTCGAGACCCGTCTTGCGCAGATTGAACGTGTCGGCCAAAGCCGTTTTGATGGTGTCATGCTGCGCTCGTATCCTCTCGATAGTGACGTCACGATCCGCAAGGATGGCCAGGCGCTTTGTCCGTTCCTCTTCGCGCAATTTTTGATAATCGCTATGAGCTTGGTGCATCCTTTGGATTCCGTCCACCAAGGAACCGCCGGGAACGGCTTTTTTTGCGCCTTTCGCCACTTTTCCCGACACCGCGTGCGTGACGGCAGTTGTCAGATCGCCGCGTTTTGTCATATCGCCTCCAGAAGCGTTTGTACTTCCTGAATCGCCTTCTCGCTTTTCTTCGTAAGACGTCCTTTGCGATCAAGGATCTCGATCTTGGCGACTTGGTACAGCGTGGAGCCCAGGGCGACCATCATGTTGAAGCGGGCTTGTTCATCCTCTGAAAGCTTGGCGTATTCGATCTTCCGGTTGGCGAGGTTCGCTGGTACCGGTTTACCGGCATCCAGATAGCGTGCTTCCCGATTGCGCCGGACGCGTCCGAGCATTCGCGATACGCGGTTTGCCTCTGAGTGGAATCGTTCATCCAACGCCTCTAGCGCCCAGGCAAGTTCCCTGGAGCGCAGATCCAGTGCATCAAGCGCTAGGCTGGCCGCTTTCAATTGTTCCGCCGCTTCTTCGATTTCGGCAGAATGTTTTGTGGCTTGAGTAAGCGCCTGTTCGGACTTACCGGCCGCCAGGTATCCCATTACCATCAATACCGGACCGGCCACGACGCCTCCCAGAACTGCCGTCCCGCCCGCCATCCCCAAGCCACCCGTCGCGAGCGATCCTCCGCCCAGCCAGGCGAGCGTGGCGTTGGTGGCGGCTGCGCCCGAAAGGCCTGAAATGGCCGCGCCTGTGGAAGCCGCCCCAAACATGCTTACCGCCTGTCCGACGCCAGCTCCCACCATGGCGCCGGAAACTGCGCTCTGAATGCCATGACGCAGGAACTCGGTGGCTTCGTAGGTCGCCTGTTCGATCTCTTGCATGGGAACAACTTCAATTGGTAGCTTGTACCCAACTATGTTGATCACATCGAACTCACCTGCCGCAACCTGGTCCACCAGGCGAGAGAACTTCGAAAGACTTTTGCTCGTGATCCGTGTGCGAAGTAAACCCAATTCGTTCAGCTCGCTGCACACTTCCTCGCGGCGTGATTCCAAGGCCAGCGCTGCCTCGCGCCATTCCCGTTCCGAACTTTTAACCTTCCTGTCGGCGGCGGAGAAGTTCTGTTTGGCGTCCCAGGCCTTTTTGATTCCGGTCACGGCGGTAGCCAGCGCGCTGACTCCGAGAACTGCGGGGATGAGCGGTAATACCATTTTTCCGGTCCTCTGTATCTGTTCGGATCGTTATCGGCAACTATGCAGCCAGGCATGTTGCTGCCGCATTTCAAAACCATGCTTGCGCGCTTCAGCGCACGATTTCGGGGATATGGGAAATGAGAAAGAGCGCCACGCCAATGCAGCAGCCCACGGCCGTTCCGCTGATGCGGATGTATTGCAGGTCAGGACCGATGCTTAGTTCGATCTGACGCGACATATCAGTGGGGTTCCACTTGCGGACCGTATCACTGATATGGCGGGTGAGAAACTCTGCGAACTGCGGTGCCGCGCTGCTCACGCCTTCCTGTATGTGCTGGTTGAAGGACGCCCTCAGCTCATCGTCCTCGGCGAGCTTGTGTCCCAACCAAAGCCCCATGCTTTGGATTTGATGCTGTATCTGTGAGGAGGATCCTTCAAGATCCTGTGAAATCCAATCCCGGACTGACGCCCAGAGGCCGCGCAAGTACTCCGCCAAGGCCGGGTCGTTTTGAATGAAATTCCTGACTTCCTCCCCTTTACGACGGAACGCTTCATCTGTCTGGAGTCTGGTAATCAGGGACTGGAGCGTCTTGTCGAAGTGCTTGCGCAGCTCATGGTTTGGACTATTGGCAATTTCTTCCAGCAACTTGTCCAATCCCTCGCTCGCCCCCTCAGCCGCCTTGTCGCCAAGCCATTCTGTGGGAAGAACCATCTGCTTCCACTTGTGTTCGGATTTGATCCACGCCACCACGCGATCGGCAATGCTCTTGCGCACATCCGGTTTGCGGAGCTCATCGGCAAGATGGTCGAGGGCAGTGTCCAAGAGATGCTGATGTCGTCCACCTTTTGTGAGCAGACTCAGAACCGAACCCAGCGCTTGAGCAAAGTCGAGCTTACCTATCGCGGTACGGGCGGCATCGCTGATAAAAGCCTGGATGCGCCGGTCATCTACCCAGTCGAGCGATTTACTGAAGATGTCAGTGGCATGTCTGCCTAGACGCCCGGCGTTTGCGGGTTCCGTCAGCCACGCGGCGACTCGCTGAACTGGATCGCTTCGTTGGATCAGTTCCAGCAGCGATTTGGGATCGAGGAATTTCTCTCGCACAAACTCGGCGAGGTTGTCAGCAATTCGATCCTTGCTGTTCGGAACAATAGCGGTGTGCGGAATAGGTAGCCCAAGTGGTCGGCGGAAAAGAGCCACCACGGCAAACCAGTCCGCCAGACCTCCTACCATGGCCGCTTCAGCTCCGGCCTTCAACAGGCGCACGAGAAACGTCGGGGGAAGGAACAATGTGGCGACAAAAATGATGGAGGCCAGCAGCAGGCAGGCAAGCGCCTGCCGCTGCATCCGCTTCAGTTCGGCTTCTGGGTTGTGACCACGGTGCTTAGTCATGTCGCACCGTCCCATTGCTTTCAATTGCGGCAATTCCGATCAGTCCACCTAGAATGGCACCGAAAATCGCCCAGCCAGAACCTGCGGCAGAACCGATCGCAAACCCAATGCCGCCGCCTATCAACATAGCGATGGTGCCGATCAGCTTGATCTTTTGAAACGCGGCGCACACAAGCGCCACCGCTGCAATTGCAGCTAAAACACTTCCCATCCCGCCCTCCTCAACGCATGCCAATCCCGTCGCTGGGTGACGAAATGGGTGGCAATGTAACTATATGTGGTGAGGGCTAACTATATTCGAAAACCGGGGCCGGAGTGCCAGGCGTCATTCCGTTTACGCCAAACTCTTCATTTAAAACAGAGTTATTGGGAAAAACCGATGCGCACAGTCGGCAAAGGGCCGAGCCGCTATGGCGTCCCGTGGGCTGCCTGATGTGGGAATTGCGCGTTTAGAGCGAAATCTGGCGCGGGCGCTGTTCTTATTCCGCCGACGCCCGCGGATCCCGATTCTTCCGAATCAGCACCGCGCCGCCGATCGTCAGCACCAGACCGCCGCCGATATACGGCAAGCCAAAGATCAGCAGGGTAAAGAACAACGCCGTATTGGCATCCCGCGCGTCCGCGCCGCCGCCGGTGTGCATGGCGGGATCGATCTGCAGCATGGCGATCGCCGCTGTCAGGAGCAGCATCACGCCCAGCGTCGCGCAGCCCCAGCCGAACAGACGGCGCAGGTTGGCAATCCGCGCCAGCGCGACGGCGGTTATCACCGCGACCACGCCATACAGGATCATGCTTAACAGCGTGATGCGGTCCAACGACCCGGAATCCATCGGCTCAGAAGCTGCCCCCGTGTCCGGAAACAGACCGAACACCGCCAACAACAGCGGATTGGTGATGCCAAAGCTGGCGCTACCGATCAGCAAACCGAAGACGATGCTGACGAGCCATTTGATTGCGGTGGGGGGCATGGAGGCGGGTCGCTTCTAAAAGGTCAATAGTAGATATCGACGTAATCGGTCAGGCCGCCGCACGCTTCCATCTGCTGCAGGCGCCAGTATTTGCGCTTGCCGGTGGCCTTGAACTCGTAGTCGCCGGTGCGCTCGCAGCGGCGGCCCTTGTCCGGCGCGTCCAGGATCAGGATCGTGCCGCGCAGCACGAAGCTGTCGCGGCCAATGGAGACGACCTCGCCTTTGACCTTCAAGGTGCCTTCATGGTTGGCCTGCGTACCTTCCAGGCGAACCACGTCGTTGTCGTCGATGGCGTTCATCTTGCCGCGCTTGGCAGACCACAACCATTGCAGCGTCACACCGCTGTTGTTCAGGAGCCGTTCGTAGGCGGCCTGGTCGTTGATCTGGGTCTTTTGCACCGGCGCGAGCGCGCCGCCGGTTTGCTGAGCGGGCGCTTGCTGAGCGGGGGCCTGTTGCGCGGGTGCCCGTTGCACCGGAGCTTGCTGAGCGGGGGGCCGTTGGGCCGGGGCTTGCTGCGGGGCCGGCGCCTGATTGCCCGAGTTGGCGCGCGGGGGCAGGATGGCTGCGCCAGGATCCTGTTGCGCAAAGGTGGGGGCAGAGGCGAATGCCAGGCCCAACGCGAGAAGCAGATTTCCGGACTTGCGTTTGATTCCCGAGGCGCGGGCAACGTGAGTTTGCATGGTCTGTATCAAGAGAGGAGAGGGATGCGCCGTCTTTCGTCTTGATGGGACCGGTCGTCGACCCTGACCCCGATTACGGCACGGGCGCCAAATTATCACGCCCGTGCGCGCAAATAATTGCGGTATCTACCGCAGCTGTATCCATTCGTTAAGCGAAAAACAGAATGCTTCAACGCCCGGCGAGCGGATGACCGTCACCCCCTGCGCCGCACATTTTCTTCATGCAGCGCGCGCACCTGTTCGACGAACTCCGGCACGGGGCCTTCGGCCTGGATGCCGTTGACGACTTCGGAGATGGGCAGGGGCCGCACGGCCGAAGGCGGCACGCCCCATCCCCGCATCCATTCGGCGTATTGGGCCGACGACACCGCGTAGACGATCCGGCCCAGTCCCACCCAGCCGTGCGCCGCGGAACACATGGAACAGTGCTCGCCGGATGTGTACACCGTGCAGGCGGCGCGCTCCGCTTCCGGGACGTTGCTGGCGGCCCAGCGGGCAATCTCGAACTCCGGATGCCGCGTGCGGTCGCCGCTGGAGACATGGTTATGGTCTTCAAACAGCACCCGCCCGTCGCCAGACACCAGCACCGATCCGAACGGCTGGTCACCGGCATCCAGGGCCTGCCGGGCCAGCTCGACGCAGCGTGACAGGTGCTTTTTGTCCTCTTCGGTAATCACACATGATCTCCTTGTAAAGATTGAGGCCGGCGCGGAGTTCCCGCGCCGGCATGGCGGATACCGCTACAGCAGCAGCGGCGAAATCTTGCTGCCGTCCACCGACACGCCCGCCATCAAGCCGCCGTTGTTCATCACGAAGCCCACGATGGGTTGCTGCGCGGTATTGGAATCGATGCTGCCGTTGACGCCCACATTGGCCACGGCGACGGTAGCGTCGGCGCCGATGGTCCAGCCGCTGCTGGCGCGGAACTTGGCCAGCGCGTCGTCCGTCATGAAAAGCAGCACCATCGCCTTGGACTGCGCGCCCGCCTGAAAGCCAATGGATCCGCCCGTAATGCTGTAGTAGCCCTTGTCCTGGCCGCTGACCTGCAGCACGCCCGTCCCATGCTGGGCGCCCACGATGAAGCTGGCGCTCAGCACCGCCGGAAACACCAGCACACCCCGGGCGCGTTCCACCAGTTGCCGCGATTGCGGCGAGGATTCATACAGCTTGGACAACGTGGCTGCGGTGGCTGCGTCCAGTTCCTGGCGCTTTTCGGCGGCGCTTGCCGTGGCGCGCGAGTCCGTCGTGGTGCAGCCCGCAAAAAGAAAGCCCGCCATGCCCAACGTGACGGCTGCGACGGCGGTCCTGCGGAATTTTGAAGTGATATCAAGCATTTGCGCTTCCTTTTTGTGGGTGACCAATGGTGCACATCAAATCATCTGCTGAGGGGAGATTACCCCGGCTTGCGTGGGGAGGCGATGGGTGTAGATCGTACGGGGTGAAATAGCCGAATCCCCTCGGTTTAACATCGCGCCATGCTTCTCATCATCTTTCTCTGGATCGCACTCGCGATCGTGGTCGGCTTCATGGCCAGCAATCGCGGGCGCAATGGCATCGGGTGGGCGTTGCTTGCCGGCCTGATCAGTGCGCCGGTTGCGGCTATTTTCCTCAGGCGCATTGCCAACCGGTCTCCGCTCGCCAGCCAGCCAGTCCTTTCCACCCATATCGATTGCCTGCATTGCGGCGAGCGCATTCTGCGTGAGGCGCGCGTATGCCGGCACTGCGGCGGCGACGTGACGGAAAGCGGCCTGGCCGCCGTTCGTCAGGCGATGCCTGTCGGGTACTGGTTCGATCTGCCCGACCCCGCATTCAAGCTGATGAGAACTGCAGACCGCGTGGCGCTGGTCAAGCCGGTACCGCCGTGGATCGTGGTGGACCAATCGCTGGACTCCATCGTCATCGGCAGCCGCTGGCCCGGAGAGCTTTGGCGCGTGCGCGTCGAGAAGCAGGGCGACATGTCCGATCTGGTGGCACAGCCGGGCTATTGGCGAGCCAGTGCCATCGAATTGCTGGAAGCGTTGCCGTTGTCGGCGCTGTTCGGTCCGAAGGGCGAGGCGGTTCTGGAGATCCTCGCGCAGATCAGCACGTTGTCCCGCAGCGAGGCGCAGGCGCTGGCCGACAACCTGGCGGACAATGCCTGGATGGCCTACAGCCGCGCATGGATGCGTTGGTCTCATCAAGACGGCGAGCCGGCAGCGGATGACGAAGACGATTGGCGTAGCGCGCTGGCCGCCACGCGGCGCGGCGACAAATCCCGGTCGCCGGTTCATTCCGGATTTCTGCTGATCCACGACCAATTGCGGCAGCGCGCGGAGCAACTGGATGGCGGCAACGCGTTCACCTTGATCGAGGAAGACGGCGAGACTGAGCAGGTGTTGAAGCCGATGTGGCAAGCCGCTTGCGACGCGCTGCTGTTTGCGGCCATGGCGCGTGCCGCGCCGCAATATGTGTCCGACGACGACGCGCTTACGTTGTTGCACGCCTGGTCCCGCGTGTTCGACGAGGCCAGCCAGCGCGCCTGAGATTCACCACATTCCTTCGTTCAGGATCTTCCGGGCGCGCTTGAACGTAATGACCGCCGCCCCGGCTGCCAGAATCAATGCAATCCAGCCGTTCATGTTGAACTTCATCTTGCGCGCGTAGTTCGCGTCGTGCACCAGCTTGGCATCGACCAGCGTTTCGCCGTTCTTGCGTACGCCATAGACCCGAACGGGAATGGCCATGTTGTACTGAAGCGCAATTGTGCTGTCGGTCAGCTGCGCGTCGTTTTCCATCACCGTGAATTCCACGCGCTCGCCTTCGGTGTACGGGACTCTGTAGGTCGCGTCAAAAAACTTGAACACCATGTAGGGGTAGGTGCCTGAATACACGCAGAGCGCACCGTAGGATTCCCATCGTCCGCGAATTTTCGCCTTGGTGTCGCAGCTTGCCACCTTATCAACGCGCAGACTGATCGTGTTCAGCTTTGCGGGGTCGTAAGGCAGACGAACGTCTTTTGCCGCGTTGAAACAGTAGATGGCGATGCCGGCAAGCACCAGCGCGGCAATTGCGGGAATGCGGCAGGGCAGGAGGGCACGTTTCCAGTCGGCCAGCTCAATGCTCATGCTGGCTGACTTGAGAAACGCTGACGGAGGTTGTGGGGACCTTGGTCGATTTTCATGGCGCGCGCTGCAGAATTTGCGAGGACGTATCTTAAAGCAGCGTCACCGCAGACGCCTTGCCGCGGTTTTCTTCCTACGTCGGATCGCAGTGATTGCGGAATGCTTTCTCGCCCGCGTCCGATACCTCCACCCACTTCTGATCGGGCGGCGCGTCCTGCACATAGCTGTCGTGCCAATTCCACCATTTGTACGGCGGCGTCTGCGGATAGCCCGCTGGTGAATTCTCCCAGGTCTCCTGCCGTCCCAGCGGCGTGATGTCCAGGTAATTCCAAGTGCCGCCCATCTGCTCGTCGCCCCGGTTGTTCAGAAAGTACGTGCGATAGATGCGATCGCCGTCGCGAAAGAACACGTTGGTGCCGTGCCATTCGTCCACGCCAAAGTCCGCGTCAAAACCGTCGGTCAGCGTGAACCACGGCATCGTCCAGCCCATGCGCGTCTTCAGCCGTTTAATGTCCGCTTGCGGCGCGCGCGACACGAAGACCAGCGTCGTGTCGCGGGCGTTCAGGTGTGCCAGATGCGCGACCTGGTCCGCCACCATCGAGCAGCCTCGGCATGCGTGATCCGGCCAGCCGAACACGCCCGGCTCGTGAAACGCGCGGTAGACGATGAGCTGGCGGCGGCCGTCAAACAGGTCGCGCAGCGTGAGCTCGCCAGACGGGCCTTCAAAGACGTATTCCTTATCCACCGCCGTCCAGGGCATGCGGCGGCGCTCGGCGGCGAGGGCGTCTCGGGCGCGGGTGTTGGCCTTTTCCTTGATGAGCATTTGTTGGCGGGCGGCTTCCCAGTCTTCAGCGGATACGACCGGGGGCGTCTGCATGGCGGTGTGGGCGCCGTTGCCGGCGGATGCGGGGGGCGTGGTCATGGGGTGATCCTCCTGGTGTCTTCAATTCCCGCGCTCGTGTTCGGGCGAGGGGAATGGAAACAGTGTGGCACCGGGAGGGGCGGGGCAGGGGTAACAAATCTGGCGCGAAAGTGCGCCAGACACGTCCCGCACGATCTGCGCGAACCGATCGTCCGGCGTCAGGCAGGGATCGGCGCCGCCTCCCGCGGCAAGGCCTGTGCGGTCCAACCCCGCAGGCTTTCGCGCAGCAACGACACGGCGGCCTGGCCGCTTTCGTTCAGACGATGCGCCGCGTACAGGCCAAATTGCGCGCTCAGCGGCAGCGTGCCTTCGTCGCCGATGGAAATCACGCGCATGGTGTCGGGCCGCAGGCACTCGGTCGTCAGCAAGGCCACGCCCAGGCCGTTCTCGACGGCCGCGATCGTGGCGCCCACGTTGTGACTGGTCAGCGACACCCGGAAATCCCGACCCGACGCCGTGAGCGCATCGAACGCCAGACGGCGCCACGAGCACGGTTCGGCATACACGATCACGTCCAGCGGCTGGTCCGGGTCCAGGGTTTCGTCGATGCCGCACGCCCAATGCAGATCCACGGTCCACGACTCGATGGGTTCATCGACAAAGCCCACGCAGGCGCCCACCGCCACGTCCAGCGTACCGTCCTGCCAACGCGCGGCAAGCCGCTCGCCGTCGTCAATGACAACGTCCAGATGCAGATTGGGACACGAACGCCGCAGCCGGCCCAGCGCCGCCGGCAACGCGGCCACCGCCACGTCTTCGGACAGTCCGATGCGCACGCTGCCTGCCACCGCGCGCTCGCG
>DMTA01000563.1:0-269 GCA_003454835.1 Achromobacter sp.
GGAACGGCCTGCCGGCATTGCGGCTGCGCGTAGCGGCAGCGGTCGGCGAAGGCGCAGCCGCGCAAGTCGCCGACGAGGGATGGCACGACGCCGGGAATGGTGCCCAGCGCCTCGCCCGGGGCCGTGCGGCCGGGTACGGGGATACAGCCCAGCAGCCCTTGCGTGTAGGGGTGGTGCGGCGTCGCAAAGATGCCGGCGACAGGGCCTTCCTCGACGATCTGCCCCGCATACATCACCGCCACCTGTTGCGCGATGCGCGCGACGACGCC
>DMTA01000563.1:374-8805 GCA_003454835.1 Achromobacter sp.
GGCTCATCGGCGATCAGCAGCTTCGGCTCACCGGCGATGGCCATGGCGATGGCCACCCGTTGGCTCATGCCGCCGGACAGTTGATGCGGATACTGCCCCAGCCGCTGGCCGGCCGACGCGATGCCGACCTTCTCCAGCAATTCCACGGCCCGGTCGCGCGCCTGCTGGCTGCTCGCCTTGCAATGGTGGATGTAGTGTTCGGTGAGCTGTTCGCCAATGGCGTAGGCGGGGTTGAGCGCCGTCATGGGCTCTTGAAAGATCATCGCCATCTTGCTGCCGCGCAGCGCGTTGACGCGCCGCCCGCGCGCCTTGGACAGGTCCTCGCCCAGCACGGCCAGCCGGCGCGTGCTGCGCCGGGCGGCCTTGGGCAAGAGACCCATGATGGCCAGCGAGGTCATGGACTTGCCGCAGCCCGACTCCCCGACAAGGCATAACGTTTCGCCGCGCTTGACCTGAAAGGACACGTCGCGCACCGCGTGCAGCGGGCCGCGCGGGGTGGCGATGTCGACGGTCAGGCCCTGGACGTCCAGGACGATATCGGTGCCGTTCATGCTCAGGCCCTCTCTTCAGGCGTCAGGAGTTGATGCAGTCCGTCGCCGGCCAGGTTGATCGCGAAGATCAGCAGCGCCAGCGCCGACCCGGGAATGGCGATCAGCCAGAACGAGAAGAACATGTAGGCCTTGGCCTCGGAGATCATCAAGCCCCACGACGGCAGCGGCGGTTGGACGCCCAGGCCCAGGAAGGACAGCGAGGCTTCCAGCAGGATCGCGCTGGCGGCTTCCAGCGTGGCGATCACGATGAGCTGCGGCACGACGTTGGGCAGGACTTCGCCCCAGACGATGCGCCACGTGCTGGCGCCGGCGGCTTGCGCCGCGGCGACGTATTCCAGCGAGCGCACCTGCTGCGTGGCGCTGCGCATCACGACGGCGTAGCGGTCCCATTTGAGCAGGCCCAGCACCAGGATCACGACCCACAGCGAGCCGCCGACGATGGCCACGGTGGCCAGCGCCACCAGGATCACCGGCATGGACAGCCGGGTCGTGATGAGGAACGACACGGCCATGTCGACCTTGCCGCCAAAGTAGCCGGCCGCCATGCCCATCGCCGTGCCGATGAGGCCGGAGATGAGCGCGACGCTGATGCCGATCAGCAGCGAGATGCGCGCGCCGTAGGCCACGCGCGACCACACGTCGCGCCCGAACGCGTCAGTGCCCAGGAAGTAGTCGGTGAAGGGCTGCTTCAGGCGCCCGCCCGGGTTGAGTTGGGTGGGATCGACCGTGCCCAGCAGCGGCGCAAAAATGGCGATGAAGACGATCGCCGCCAGCACCACCAGCGCCAGCATGACGGGCCAGCTCTTGAGTCCCTGGCGGATCTGCCGCCAGGCGGTGATGTGGGGCGTGCCGCCTCCGGGGAGGTCGGCGGCCGCCTGCGCGGCGGCGTCGGTTGGCGTTTGCATGCTCATGGCGTCAGTACCGGATACGCGGGTCGAACACCGTGTAGGCGCAATCGACAACCAGATTGATGAACACGTAGACGAACGCGAAGAAAAGCGTCAGGCCCTGGATGACGGGATAGTCGCGCGCCAGCACGGCTTCCACCACCAGCCGGCCGAGGCCCGGGATGTTGAAGACCGATTCGGTGACGACGACGCCGCTGATCAGAAGCGCGATGCCGACGCCCACGACGGTGGCGATGGGCACTGCCGCATTGCGCAGCGCATGGCCCAGCAGCACGCCGGTTTCGCCCAGGCCCTTGGAACGCGCGGTGCGGATGAAGTCCTCGCCCATGACCTCGATGACGCTGGTGCGCGTGATGCGCGCGATGAGCGCCACGTAGACCGTGGACAGCGCGAGCGAGGGCAGGATGAGCCGGTGCAGGAACGGCCAGAATCCTTTTTCAAGCGGCACGTAGCCCTGCACGTTGAACCAGCCCAGCTTGATGGCGAAGGCCCAGATCAGCAGGTAGCCGGTGACGAACACCGGCACCGAGAACCCCAGCACCGAGAAACCCATCACGGCACGGTCCAGCAGCTTGCCTTGCCGCCAAGCGGCCAGCACGCCCAGCGGAATGGCGACGAGCAGCGTGAAGACCAGCGTCAGCACCGCCAGGCTCATCGACGGCTCAAGACGCTGCGCGATGAGTTTCGTGACCGGCACGCCGGACATGAGCGAGGTGCCCAGGTCGCCCTGCAGGAGCTTGCCGCCCCAGATGAAGAACTGTTTGACCACCGGCTGGTCCAGGCCCATTGTCTGCCGTATCTGGACAATACGTTCGGGCGTGGCGCCGTCGCCGGCCATGATGATGGCCGGATCCCCGGGGCTGAAACGCAATATCGCAAAGACCACCACCGCGACCATCACCAGAACCGGGATGGTCGCGAGGAGCCGGCGTGAGACAAATGCCAGCATGTATTTCCCCCTGTACCAATTAGGCCTGCGCGGACTGCTTGCTGCGGCGCGCAGGCCCCGAGCCCATCAAGGGGCCTTTTTGACGTTCCAGAACGCGAAGACCGGCGCGTGCACCAGGCCCGACAGCTTGGTCGAGTAGACGGTGGGCACGGACATCTGGCCCAGCGGCACGTACAGGCCTTCGTCGATGCCGATGCGCTGCACTTCCTCGGAGATCTTCTTCTGCTCGGCCGGATCCGACGTCAGCGCCATCTTGGTGCGCAGCTCTTCGATCTGCGGGAACTCGGGCCAGCCGAACCACGCGTTGTCGCCGTTTGCCGCCGCGGGGGCGGAGCGCACCGGGTCCATCACGTCAGTGGCGTACCAGTTGGTGTTGTGAACGTTCCAGCCGCCTTCGGCCGGCGCAGCCTTGGAGGCGCGGCGCGTGGCCACGCTTTGCCAGTCCATCGCCGCCAGGTTGACGTTGAAGCCCGCCTTGCGCAGCGCCGCGGCCATCACGACGGGTTGTGCGGACAGCGTGCCCACGTCGGTCGCGTGCATGACCAGGATGGGCGTGTTGTCGTAACCCGCTTCCTTGAGCAGCGCCTTGGCCTTCTCGATGTTCGACGGCACGACCATGTCCTTGCCGATGTCGCTTTCCAGCGGCGTGCCGCAGCCCCACAGCGAGGCGCAGGTCTTCCAGTACTTGGGATTGCCGACCAGCGCCTTCATCACGTCTTCCTGGCCGATCGCGTACATGGCGGCCTGGCGGATCTTCTTGTTGTTGAAGGGCGGGTACTTGAAGTTGAAGCGGTACATCGTGAAGTACCCGACCGGGCTGAGCGACTCTTCCTTCAGGTCCGGGTTGCCTTCGATCATCGGCAGCAGGTCGTACGGGAACTGCTCGACGAAATCGATCTCGCCGCCGAGCAGCGCGTTGGCGGTGGTCAGCGCGTCGGGCATCACGTCCCATTCGACCTTGTCGACGTGGACGACCTTGCCGCCGGCCAGGCCGCTGACGGGTTCCTTGCGCGGCACGTAGTCGGCGTTCTTGACGTAGACGGTCTTCACGCCCGGCTTGAATTCAGCGACCTTGAACGGGCCGGAGCCGGTCATGTCGGTGATGGGCTTGCCGATGGCCTGTTCGGCGATGCGCTTGGGCATCATGAACGGCGCGGTGCCGGTGGGCTTGGACAGGGCGCGCAGCGCCAGGTCCGTGGGTTCCTTCATGACAATGCGAAAGCTCTTGTCGTCAATGACTTCGATCTTGTCGGTGAACTTGAGCAGGGTGCGGCCCATGCCGTCGCCGCCGGCCCAGCGCTTGATCGAGGCCACGCAGTCCTCGGCGGTCACCGGCTGGCCGTCATGCCATTTCTGACCGGGGCGCAGCGTCATGGTGTACGTCTTGCCGTCGGGCGAGACTTCCCACTTCTCAAGCATCTGCGGCTGAACCTTGTTGTCGGCGTCGGTGGCCAGCAAGGTGTCGTAGATCATGTAGCCGTGCCACGTCGTGATGTAGGCGGTGGTGGCGTGCGGATCGGTCAGGCGCAGCGGCGAGTGCATCACCGTCTTGATGACGGTCTCGGCGTAGGCCCCGTGAGCCATTGCGAGAGTGACGCCGGCCAGCGCGGCCGCTCGGACAAACTTGAGCATGTATTTCCCCTTGAAGCGTAGTGAGCGGCGCATGGGCCGCTACGTCGTTGACGCGCCGCAGTGAAGCGGCGCGCGAGGGTCAGGCTGTCGCTGCAGACCGGCCGTCGAACACCGGCCCGCAAGGCGCCATTCTGATGCCGGGACGCAACCGTGTCCATGGTTGTTTTGCCGCATCCATCAGCATGGAACCAGGCGCTGCGCACACCAGAATCGTGTGCGCGATGGGCGTGAAATCGGCGCGAAAGTGCGCCGAGCTCTTGACCACCAGGATCGCGGCGCGCGTGGGCTCCACGCCGGCAAACCGGAACATCTCCTGGTCGGCCATCTGCACCTTGTTCGAAGCCAGGATGATGCGCACGCCGCCGATGCGCAGGCACGCACTGGGGCCCAGATCCATGTGAAAGCCGCGATAGAACGCACCATGCGTGTCGAAGCGTCCTTCCGAAGTTTTCTCGACGATGAACTCGGTGTCCAGCGGTTCGTCGTGGGGAATACCCGAGTGTCCACCCAGTGCAATCCGAATGGTATTTCCAGCGCCGGCGCGGTGCGCGGCCAGCGCGGCAGCCGGGTCCACAATCAGACCAATTGCCGTATCGCGCGCATCGTGGCGGATGAGCGCGCGCAGGATGCCGGTGGTGTCGGAACTGCCGCCCGCGCCCGGGTTGTCCTGCGCGTCGGCAATGACCACGGGCTTGGACGCATCGCGCGCCAGCCGCAACGCTTCCTGCACGGCTTCGTCCGGCGTGTAGAGCTTGCCGCCGAAGTCCTGCTCCGCGTTTTCGACCGCGCGCGCCATCTCGTCGGCGGCGGCATCGGCTTCGGCTTGCGTCATGCCGTAGGCCCAGACCGTGGGCGCGCATTCGGGAAAGTCCGCGGCCGGAAACCCGGTCGCAAAGGAGATGCTGCTGGCCGCGCCGCGCGCCTCCAGATCGCCGAGCAGCTGATACAGGCTGCGGGCTGGCTCGATGTCGGTGGACTGCCAGCACAGCGGAATCAGGAAGGGCAGGCTGCGCAGCGCAACGTAATGACGCGGCATGCCGCCCAGCCGCTGCGCCAGCAGGTTGGCTGCGCGCTGGCCGGTCTCGGCCATGTCGATATGGGGATAGGTGCGATAGCAGACCAGCGCATCGGCATGGCGCACCATCGTGCGGGTCACGTTGGCGTGCAGGTCCAGACTGGCCACGATGGGCACGTTGGGACCCACCAGTTCGCGCACACGCTTGAGCAGCTCGCCTTCACCGTCATCCAGATGCTCGGTGACCATGGCGCCGTGCAGATCCAGATACACGCCATCCAGCGGCATCGCCTGCGACAGCCCTTGCAAGATCATCGCGCTGATGCGCTCGAACGCATCACGGGTCACATGCCCCGAAGGACTCGCCGCCGCCCACGTCGTGGGAATCAGCGCATGCTGCCCCATGGCCTCGATAAATCCCGCCACCGGAATATTGGCCCCCGCCACCGCCTCGAACATCGCGGGGCCGCTGACCAGCTTCGGCCACCCCCCACCTTTGTCCGCAAAATCCTCCCACGCCGCGCGCGATGGCGCGAACGTATTCGTCTCATGCTGAAAGCCGCCGATCCCGATGCGCATCAGGTTTCCCCTTGTCGTACAGATATTCGGAAGGCGCGGCGAGGCGCCGCGCCTGTTTCAGTGCTGCATGACGCTAATCCGCCGTCCGCATCTCAATACGAGGCACAGCGTGCGGGGCACAGCGCCACAATTTGGCAACCCCTGCCGAAGCGCAGTCGCGCGGATCCGGGCTCCGCCGGTCCGCTGCGACGCCCCCCTGGGGGGGAGGCGCTGCGCGCCTCGGGGGGGGCTCACTTTGCCACAGGCATGGTGAATTCGGCGCCCTTGGCGATGCTGTCGGGCCAGCGCTGCATCACGCTCTTGTAGCGCGAGTAGAACCGGATGCCTTCCTCGCCATACGCATGATGATCGCCGAACAGCGAGCGCTTCCAGCCGCCGAACGAATGCCACGCCATGGGAACGGGGATCGGCACGTTGATGCCCACCATGCCGACCTTGATCTGGCGGGCGAACGCGCGCGCCACGCCGCCGTCGGACGTGAAGCACGCCACGCCGTTGCCGAACTCATGCGCATTGATCAGTTCCACCGCGCTCGCGAAATCCGGCACGCGCACGATGCACAGCACCGGTCCGAAAATCTCTTCGCGGTAGATGTTCATCGTGGGTTTCACGTTGTCGAACAGCGTGCCACCCAGGAAGAAACCCTTCTCGTTGCCCGGCACCTTCAGGTCGCGGCCGTCCACGACCAGATCGGCGCCGCTGGCGATGCCGTCCTCGATGTAGCCCATCACCTTCTTGCGGTGCTGAGCGGTCACCAGCGGACCCATCTCGGCGTCCGACTGCATGCCGTCCTTGACGATCAGCGCCTTGACGCGCGGCGTGAGGCGTTCGACGACCTTGTCGGCCACGTCGCCCACCGCCACGGCCACCGAAATCGCCATGCAGCGCTCGCCTGCGGAACCGTAGGCTGCGCCCATCAGCGCGTCGGTCACCTGATCCAGATCCGCATCGGGCATGACCACCAGGTGGTTCTTGGCGCCGCCCAGGGCCTGCACGCGCTTGCCCCGCTTGGTGCCTTCGGCGTAGATGTATTCGGCGATCGGCGTCGAGCCGACGAAGGACAGCGCCTCGACGTCGGGATGCGAGATCAGCGCGTCCACCGCCAGCTTGTCGCCGTGGACCACGTTGAAGACACCGGGGGGCAGGCCGGCTTCGGTGAGCAGTTCGGCCAGACGCAGCGACGCGGACGGGTCGCGCTCGGACGGCTTGAGCACGAAGGTGTTGCCGCAGGCGATGGCGACCGGGAACATCCAGCACGGCACCATCATCGGGAAGTTGAACGGCGTGATGCCGGCCACCACGCCCAGCGCCTGGCGCATGCTCCAGTTGTCGATGCCGCCGCCGATCTGGTCGGAATACTGGCCCTTGAGCAGTTGCGGAATGCCGCAGGCGAACTCGACGATCTCGATGCCGCGCATCACTTCGCCCTTGGCGTCCGAGAACACCTTGCCGTGTTCGCGCGTGATCAGTTCGGCCAGTTCGTCCTGATGCTTGTCCAGCAGCGCCTTGAAGTTGAAGAGGACGCGGGCGCGCTTGAGCGCCGGCGTTTCGGACCAGGCGGGAAAGGCCGCCTTGGCGGCGGCCACGGCCAGCGCCACGTCGTCGTTGGACGCCAGCGGGATCGACGAGGTGATTTCGCCGGTGGCCGGGTTGAAGCCGTCGGTGTAGCGGCTGTTGCCGCCCTCGTAGGGTTGGCCGTTGATGAAATGGGGAATCTTCTTCATGGATGCAAGGCTCGGTGATTCGTCAAAAATGCGGTTGGGCGGCCTGTGGCCGCCCATGTGCGGGTCTGTGGCGCCGCGCGCCGTGTGCGCGCGGATAAGGTTGGATCAGGCAACCTCTTTCAGGATCTTGCCGATCTGCTCGAAGATCTGGCCGATCTGAGCTTCGTCGATGATGAGCGGCGGCGAGACGGCGATGATGTCGCCGGTGTAGCGCACCATCAGGCCGCTGTCGAAGCAGCGCTGGAAAACTTCGGCCGCGCGTGCGCCGGGCGCGCCCGCGCGCGGCGCCAGTTCAATGCCGGACACCAGGCCCAGGTTGCGCACGTCGATGACGTTGGGCGCGCCCTTCAGGCTGTGCGCGGCTTCCTGGAACGCGCCCGACAGCTTGCGGGCGCGGCCGAAGAGGTCTTCGCGGCGATAGATGTCCAGGGTGGCCAGGATGGCGGCGGCGGCCAACGGGTGCGCCGAATAGGTGTAGCCGTGGAAGAACTCGATGCCGCCCGCCGGGCCGTTGACGATGGCGTCGTGCACCTCGCGCTTGACCGCGACGGCGCCAGCGGGAACGGCGGCGTTGCTGACGCCCTTGGCCATGGCGATGATGTCCGGCGTCACGCCGAAGAACTCGGATGCCGTGGCGGCGCCCAGGCGGCCGTACGCGGTGATGACCTCATCGAAAATCAGCAGGATGCCGTGTTTGGCGGTGATCTCGCGCAGCTTTTCCAGGTAGCCCTTCGGCGGAATCAGCACGCCGGTGGAGCCGGCCATGGGCTCGACGATCACGGCGGCGATGGTCGACGCATCGTGCAGGGCGATGATGCGCTCCAGCTCCTCGGCCAGGTGCGCGCCCCACGCGGGCTGGCCCTTCGAGTAGGCGTTCTGTTCAATATTGTGGGTATGGGGCAGATGGTCCACGGCGGGCAGCAGGGCGCCCGAGAACGTCTTGCGGTTGGCCGAGATGCCGCCCACCGAGATGCCGCCAAAGCCCACGCCGTGGTAGCCGCGCTCGCGGCCGATCAGGCGGGTGCGCTGGCCTTCGCCGCGCGCGCGGTGGTAGGCCAGGGCGATCTTCAGCG
>DMTA01000402.1:0-8484 GCA_003454835.1 Achromobacter sp.
CGACCCCGCGGCCGACGCCCCCGCGCCCGGCGCTCCCGAGCGCGCAACAAGCGCCTCGATCTCGTCGTCCTTGGCCTGCCACTGCTGCCCAAGCCATTGGTGGAACGTGGTGCGGAACGCCTTGTCGCGCGAGTAATCGGCCTCGCAGAAGGCCGGTGGAACGGGCAATTGCCGCATGCGCACCACCACCTGCCCTGCGCGTCCGCAGGCGAAATCCCAGAAGCTCGGCGCGCCATCCGGATAGGCGATGGTGGCGTCGATCATCGAGCGGAATCGTGCCCCCATGGCATTCAACGACACCGCCAGCCCGCCCGCCTTGGGCTTGAGCAGATGACGGTACGGCGAGTTCTGCGCCGCGCGCTTGGCTTCGCTGAAACGCGTGCCTTCGGCAAACAGCATCACGCTGGTGGGCACCAGCGAGAACTTGGCGCAGGCGCGGCGCGCGGCTTCCTGGTCCTGGCGCCCAAGGTCCGGGTTCTTGCGCAGGGCCGCCTTGCCATGTCGTTTCATGAAGGGAAAGTCCAGCGCCCACCACGCCAATCCGATGACCGGCACATAGATGAGCTGCTGCTTGAGGAAAAACTTGAGGAGCGGAATACGCCGGTTCAGCGAGTACTGCAACACGAAGATGTCGACCCACGACTGGTGATTGCAGTTGACCAGATACCAGTCGGCATAGCGCAGGTCCTTGTTGCCCTGGATGTCCCAGGCTTGCGGCTGGATGCGCACGAACCAGCCGGTATTGCACGACACCCACGCGGTGGCGATGCCATTGAGAACGGGGTCGATGCGCCGCCTGACTGCCGCAAAGGGCAACGCCAGCTTCAGCAGCGAAACCGGTAACAGCAACAGGCACCAGAACAGCGTGTTGGCGGCCAGCCAGAGGGAGCTGAAAACGCCGGTGATCCATGCCAAGCGGCCCCGTGGCACCGGGATCGCCAGACGGGGCCGCTGGCGCGGCGCGGCGTGTTGGACATTGGAAAGCGCCGGGGATGCGGAGCGGGAGGCTCCCGAGGAAGGATTGGGCGTTGTCATGGGCGCCAGTGTGCTATTGGGCCGCGGAATGCGGATTGAGCAGGATCAAGGCAGGCGGCCGGGGTGGCCGCCTCGGTCGACGTATGCGTCACGGCAGCCGGTACTTCTCTTCGCGATAGACCCAGCTTGCCCACAGCGCATGCGCCAGCGCCTCCTGCGTCAGCGCCGGATCTGCCGGCTCGACCGGCGCATACGTTTCGTCCAGCCCCACCGGCGCGGCCTCGTAACGGAACTGGCGCGGCGCCTTGGATGGTTCCAGCACCAGCAGCTGATCGCCCTTCAGATAACCGAAGTTGTCCGCGTATTGCATCATCGCGCGGTTCGGATCGCGCTGCGTCAGGTCGGCGCCCAGCATGGGGTTCACGTTATCCAGGCCGATCAAGGACAGCAGCGTCGGCGCCATGTCGATCTGGCTGACCAGCCGATCGTCCTGCCGCGGCGCGATGCCCGCGCCCAGGATCAGCGCCGGAATCTGGAAATGCCGTACCGGCACGGGAATGGAGCCGTACACGCGCGAATCGTGGTCGGCGATGACCAGGAAGACCGTGTTGTCCCAATACGGCGCCTTGCGCGCCTTGTCGAAGAACTGGCCCAGCGCCCAGTCCGCGTAGCGCACCGTGTTGTCCACCGTGGCCGGGTCGCCCACGGGCTGGATGCGCCCGGGCGGGTATTCCCACGGCGAATGGTTGGTCACCGAGAACGCCAGCGTGAACACCGGCTTGTCGCCGTCCGCGCGAAGCAGGCGGTCGACCTGATTGAACATGTCTTCATCCGAGGCGCCCCACGATCCCTCGAACACGGGGTCGACGAACTTGGGACGGTCCACGATCTCGTCAAAGCCGTTGCCCAGGAAGAAGGCGCGCATGTTGTCGAAGTGGGACTCGCCGCCATACACGAAGCGCGAGTGATAGCCGTGCTTGCCCAGCAACTGCGCCAGTGTGAAAAAGCCTGTCTGCGAGCGCGGCAGCTTGACCACGGCATCGGCCACGCTGGGCAGAAAGCCCGCGGTGACGGCTTCGATGCCGCGCACCGAGCGCGTGCCGGTGGCGTAGGCGCGGTGGAACATCCAGCCTTCCTTGCTCAGCCGGTCGATGTTCGGCGTGAGGTCCCGGCCGCCCAAGCTGCCCACGTACTGTGCGCCCAGGCTTTCCTGGAGGATGATCACCACGTTTAGCGGCTTGTCCCGCCGCACGGTCGCCTTCTGCTCGTGCAGGCTGGGCAGCTTTGCGTCCATGGGCGCACCGGTCATGCCGGCCTTCTCGCGCACGATGGCGTTCATCTCGTCCACGGCCATCTTGGGGTACATCGCCGCCGACGAGCGCTCATCGCCCATGCGATAGGCAGCGTCGAACACGCTGTACAGCGAATTGAGCGCCAGCGAATTCACCATGGCGTCCGAACTGAAGGCCACCTTGGCGGGGTTGATCGGGCGGTGTTCCAGCGTGCCGCGCGCGCCCATGAACACCAGCGCCAGGATCACGAAGGACGCGACGGGCCGCTTCCACCAGCCCATGAGCGGATCGCGCGTGCGCGTCGGGAACAGCTTGACCGCCAGCCAGGCCGCCAGGACCAGCACCACGAAGGCGGCAAGCAGCACGCCCTTGTAGCCCTGCCACAGCATCGAGCCGACTTCCTTCGGATTGAGCAGATAGATGAAATACAGGCGGTTGGGCCGCGTGTCGTATTCCGCGATGAACTGCGGGGTCGACACTTCCAGCAGCACATACAGCATCCACCAAACGCGGAACCACCATGCCGTGATGCGCGCGGCAAGCGGACGGTGGCCGAACCACGGCGAAAACACGGCCGGCAGCGCAATCACCATGGACAGCAGGCACACGTCGATGCGCAGTCCGCCCAGCAGCAATGGCCCAAGTCCCCCCACGGCCTCGACGCGGTCCCACATCCAGAAGGCCAGGCCCAGCCGCGACAGCGTCAGCAGCGCCAGGATGGCAACGATGAATCGAAGTGTCAGGCGACGCATGCCGGAACCCTCCGCGCAAAGGGAAATGCCAGTCCCAACGAAAAATGCTGAATGCCTGATGTGCCGCGCAGAACCATGCCGTTTCGAGACCCGAAAAATAACCGCGCCAAGAGTAACGCGGTTTTGGGGCTTATCGACGGCGGCGCGGGCGGTTCAAACGTTGTACGACATCACACGTGAACCTTTGCCCTCGCACGCGGGCTATTGCGCACGCCGCAGGCGTTCGCGGCTATTGCTCAAGTGCGTCCGCATCGCGGCGCGGGCAGCCTCGGGATCTTGACGCGTGATCGCGCTGTAGATGTCTTCGTGTTCGAGGTTCACGCGCGCCAGATAGGCCGCGCGGTCTTCGAGTGCGAACTTGGCGGAGTTGATGCGGGTGCGGGGAATGATGGCCGAACCCAGGTGCGCCATAAGGTCCGCGAAGTAGCGGTTGTCGGTGGACTGGGCCACCAGCAGATGGAACTGAAAATCTGGCGTGATCGTGTCGCCGCCCGTATCCAGCGCCTGCTTGAAAGCATCGAGCGCGCGCCGCATCGCCTGCAATTGTTCGTCGCTGCGGCGGATGGCGGCCAGGCCAGCGGCCTCGCTTTCCAGGCAGATGCGCAACTCCAGCAGCACCAGCACGTCGCGCACGGTGGCGATATCTGCGGGGTCCACGCGGAAGTCGCCGCCCCCGCTGGGCTCCAGCGCATACGTGCCCACGCCATGATGCGTTTCGACCAAGCCCGAAGCCTGCAGACGCGACAGCGCCTCGCGCACGACGGTGCGGCTTACGCCGAACTGACGCATGATGGCGGATTCGGTGGGGAGCTTGTCGCCCGGGCGGATTTCACCGCTGCGGATGCGTTCGGAAATGTTTTCAACCAGGCCTTGCGCCAGGTTGCGGGGACGACGCTGCGGCAAGACAGGGGTATCGGCGGGAGCGTTCATCAGGGATTATCCGGAAGCGGTTGCGCAGCGCTTGACGCTGAAAAATGGCGTTCATTATACTTTGCGACAGTTGTACGATAACGTACCAGACAAGTCCACTCCACCGCGCCATCCACAGAGCGTTGCGTCATGAGCCGAGCTGTCAACAACATGCCTGCATCCTTCCGGTGTCATCGTTTGTTATTGACCGGCGCCGCCGGCAACCTGGGCCTGGTACTGCGTCCCCGATTGAAAGCCCATGCGGACATCCTCCGCGTCTCGGACGTGGCGGCTATGGCCTCCGCACAAGACGGCGAAGAGGTCGTCCAATGCAATCTGGCCGAAGCGTCCGCGGTGTCGGAACTGGTGCGCGGCACGGACGCCATCGTGCATCTGGGCGGCGTGTCGGTCGAGCGCCCCTTCGAAGAAATCCTCCCGGCCAACATCCAGGGCGTCTACAACGTCTACGAGGCGGCCCGCCTGCACGGCGTGCGGCGTGTGGTGTTCGCCAGCTCCAACCACGTCATCGGCTTTTATGAACAGGGACAGACCCTGGACGCCGATGTGCCGCTGCGGCCCGACGGCTATTACGGCCTGAGCAAGGCCTATGGCGAAAACCTGTCGCGCTTCTACTTCGACCGTTACGGCATCCAGACCGTGTGCCTGCGCATCGGCTCGTCGTTTCCCGAACCCAAGGACCGGCGCATGTTGGTCACGTGGCTCAGCCATGACGACCTGACCGATCTGGTCGTCCGATCCCTTTTCACCCCCGACGTCGGCCACCTCATCGTGTATGGCGCGTCGGCCAATCGCGACAGCTGGTGGGACAACAGCGGCGCGGCCGTGCTGGGCTTTGCGCCCAAGGATTCTTCCGAGCGGTTCCGCGCGCAGGTCGAGGCGCAGCCCCCGCTGGCCGCGGACGATCCCGCGGCGCGCTATCAGGGCGGCGCCTTCGTCAAGGCCGGCCCCTTCCCCTTCCCGAACGCCTGAAGCCTTTCATGTCCATCACCGCCGAACGTCTGGGAACCTTGTTGTGCGGCGTCGGCGAAAGCCCCCTCTGGCGGCGCGCGGACAAGGCGTTCTACTGGACCGACATCCCCGGCAAGACACTGTGGCGCTGGACACCCGAAACTGGCGCGTTCGCGCACTGGGCGTTGCCGCAGATGGCGGGCAGCATCGCGATGCGCGGCGACGGCTGGCTGCTGGCGATGGAAGATGGTCTTTATGCCTGCGACGCCCTGCGCGAGGGCGAGGACTGCGTGCCCCGGCAACTCGCCGCCGTTGCCCATGCCGCGCCCGGCATGCGCTTCAACGACGGCCGCTGTGACCGGCAGGGGCGATTTCTGGCGGGCACCATGGTGATGGACATGGGCCTCGCCTGGCCCGCCGGCGCGCTGTACCGCCACGATGCACGCGGCACGTCCATGCTTCTGGAAGACCTGATCGTGCCGAATGGGCTTGCCTTCAGTCCTGATGGCCGGACGATGTACCTGTCCGATTCGCACCCGTCGCGCGCGACCGTCTGGGCCTTCGACTACGACACCGATGCCGGTGTGCCCTCCAATCGCCGCGTCTTCATCCCCGCCCTGCCCGCCGGCCGCCCCGATGGCGCTGCGGTGGACGCCGCCGGCTGCTACTGGATCTGCGGCAACGACGCCAGCAAGGTGTACCGCTACACCCCCGGCGGCCGCCTGGACCGCACCCTGGACGTGCCCGCCGCGAAGGTCGCGATGTGCGCCTTTGGCGGCGCCGGCATGGACACCCTCTTCGTCACGTCGATCCGTCCCGCGAACGCCGCTCCCGGCACGCTGGACGGCGCGGTGTTCGCCCTGCACCCCGGCGTGCAGGGCCTGGAGGAAACCGCCAGCGCCGGTTAGCACCCGACGGGCGGCTTCGCGCGCGCCCACCCCGAGCAGGCAGTGCATATCAAAGAGCTTCGGGGCCATCTCGGCCCTCAACGAAACGCCGTACCCCATCCGGAGGTAGACATGCTGCACCCTCACCTGAGCCGCGCCGTTCTGGCCGCGGCCGCCTTGCTGACGCTGATTCCCGCCACCCACGCCGCCGAGCTGCGCTCCGCGGACATCCATCCCGACGATTACCCCACTGTGCAGGCCGTGCGCCACTTCGGCGAACTGGTCAAGCAACGGACCAACGGCCGCATCACCGTGAAGGTGTTTTCCGGCGGCGCGCTCGGCAACGAAGACGATTCGATCGAACAGGTGAAACTGGGCGCGCTGGCCATGTCCCGCGTATCCAGCGCGGCGATGCACAACATCTGCCAGACCACGCGCGTGCCGTCGCTGCCGTTCCTGTTCCGGTCGAAAGAGCATCTGCACAAGGTGCTGGACAGCGAGATCGGTGACCAGATCCTGCGCTCGTGCGAGGCCGCCGGTTTCGTCGGACTGGCCTGGTACGACAGCGGGTCGCGTTCCATGTACACGACCAAGAAGCCGATCAAGACGCTGGCCGATGCCAAGGGCTTGAAGATCCGCGTGCAGCAGTCGGACCTGTCCGTCGCGATGGTGGAAGCCATGGGCGGCAACGCCACGCCGATGCCGATGGGCGAGGTCTACACGTCGCTCAAGACCGGGCTGGTGGACGCGGCCGAGAACAACTTCCCCAGCTACGAGAGCGCGCATCACTACGAGGTCGCGAAGTTCTATTCGCTGACCGAGCACACGATGACGCCTGAGATCCTGATCTTCTCCAAGCGGCAGTGGGACAAGCTGCCCCCGGACGATCAGAAGATCCTGCGCGAGGCCGCGCGCGAGTCGGTACCGTACATGCGCAAGCTGTGGGACGAACGCGAGCAGAAGTCGCGCGCGGTGGTCGAGAAGGCCGGCTCGCAGATCTCGCAGGTCGACAAGCCTTCGTTCCAGGGCGCGATGAAGCCGGTGTACGAACGCTTCGTCACGACGCCTGAAATGAAGGACCTGGTCGCGAAGATCCAGGCCGTGCAGTGAGGACATCATGTTGGCCACACCCACGAATGAACCGGATGTCGCCGCGGGGGGCCGGGCGCAAGCCCTGGCTGCCCCGCTGGATGCCTACTCGCGCGCCTGCGCCCGGCTGGCGCGGATCTGCATGTGGACCAGCGTCTTCGGGCTGATCTGCCTGATCGTCGCCGTCTCGCTGCAGATCTTCGGCCGCCACGTCCTGAACAGCACGCCGACCTGGGCGGAAAGCCTTGCCTTGCTCCTGGTGCTGTACGTCACCATGCTGGGCGCCGCGGTCGGCGTGCGCGATGCCGGCCACATCGGCTTCGAGTCCCTGCTCGATGCCCTGCCCGCCGCCGGGCAGCGGCGGCTGCGCATCTTCATCCATCTGCTCGTGCTGCTGTTCGGCGTGCTGATGGCCTGGAATTGCGGCGTGCTGGCCGAGTCCGTCGCGGCCTACAAGATTCCCAACCTGGGGATCTCCAACGCCTGGAAGTACATTCCTGCAACCCTGTCGGGCACCTTGATCGCGCTCTTTTCCATCGAGCACATCATCGCGATCCTGCGCAACCAGAAGGTGGTCCCGGCATGGCGCTGACACTGCTTTCCTTCACCTTCATGGGGTTCCTCGTGATCGGCGTGCCGGTGGCCTTCGCCATCGGGCTGTCGTCGATCACGGCCATCATGTACGAAGACCTGCCGCTCGCGGTGGCCTTCCAGCAGATGACATCGGGCATGAACGCGTTTTCGTTCCTGGCCATTCCCTTCTTCATCTTCACCGGCGAACTGATGCTGTACGGCGGCATCGCCGACCGCATCGTGAACTTCGCCAAGTCGCTGGTGGGCCATGTCCGGGGCGGACTGGGCATGTCCAACGTGGTGGCCTGCACGCTGTTCGGCGGCGTGTCGGGATCGCCCGTGGCGGACGTGTCGGCGATGGGGTCGGTGATGATCCCGATGATGAAGCGCGAGGGCTATCACGCCGATTACGCGGTCAACGTCACGACCCACGCGGCGCTGGTCGGCGCGCTGATGCCGACCAGCCACAACATCATCATCTACACGCTGGCCGCGGGCGGCAAGGTGTCCATCGCGGCGCTGATCGCGGCAGGCGTGGTGCCCGCCCTGATCCTGACCGTGTGCAACCTGGCCGCCGCCTACTTCGTGGCGCGCAGCCGCGGCTATCCGGCAGGCACCTTCCCGGGCTGGAGCATCGTGTTCCGCTCGCTGGTGGCGGCGGCGCCGGGGCTGTTCGTCGTGGTGCTGATCATCGCGGGCATCCTGAGCGGCGTCTTCACCGCGACGGAATCCGCGGCCGTGGCGGTGCTATATGCGCTGGCGCTGACGATCTTCGTCTACCGCTCGCTGACGTGGGACCAGTTCGTGCGCGCCGCCAGCAAGGCCGTCAAGACGACGGGCGTGGTGCTGCTGCTGATCGGCATCTCGGCCACCTTCGGCTACCTGATCAGCTTCTATGGCGTGGCCGAAAAGACCGGACAACTGATGGCGTCCATCTCGACGGAACCGTGGGCCATCTTCCTGATGGTCAACATCATCCTGTTCGTGCTGGGCACGTTCCTGGACATGGCCGCCACCATCCTGATCTGCACGCCGATC
>DMTA01000402.1:8548-9093 GCA_003454835.1 Achromobacter sp.
GCCGCGCTGGCGCTGGTGACCTACGTACCGGCGTTCTCGCTGTGGCTGCCGGGCGTTCTGCTCAACTGACGCGGTGCGCGCGGGGCGGGAACTCAACCGCCCGCCCCGCAATCAGCGGATAAAAGAACATCGCGGCCAGCAGCCACATCAGCGCGGCGGACCAGATCGTCTGGCTGAGAAAGTGCGCGCCCTGCAGGATGCGCACCGCCGAAAACCCCGCGCCGGCCGCCACGCCGATCGCCAGTCCGCTCCAGCGCCACGCCGGGCGTCCCAGCGCCCATCCCGCGAAGTACAGGGTCAGCAAGGCGTAGCCCGCGCCGGCGTGACCGCTGGGCAAGGCGCCCCCGGCGCGCGCCCTTGCCCAGGTCCACCAGTCCACCGGATATGGCGTGTAGCCACCCAGCGTTTCCAGATCGTAGGGACGCGGCAGCATGGTGTGATGCTTGAGCTGGGTGATGAGCAGTTGCCCGGACAGGCACGTCGCCGCCACGGCCAGCGCCACGCCGCGCCAGCGCCGCCAGGCCGCAATGCGGTAACTGCCCGCC
>DMTA01000400.1 GCA_003454835.1 Achromobacter sp.
CGCCAGCGCCCTGGCGCGATTGCTCGCCGGCACCGGTCTTCGGGCCGTGCGATTGAACACGGGCGCCTTCGTGCTGCGTGTGGACGACACCCATGCGTCCGGCGCGTCCGGCGCCACCACGCTCCCCCTGGTCACGGTGACCGGCAGCGCTGCCGCCGACGGCACGACCGAAGGCACCGAGTCGTACACCACCGGCAGCATGAGCACGGCCACCCGGCTCAACCTGTCCATGCGCGAAACGCCGCAGTCGGTCACCGTCGTCACCCGCCAACGCATCCAGGATCAGAATCTGGCGACGGTCAACGACGTGGTGCAGACCGCCACCGGCCTGACCTTCCGGCGCTTCGGGCCGGAGCGCGCATCCTTCTATTCGCGCGGCATGTACGTCGACAACATCATGTACGACGGCCTGCCCGTGGGCCTGGACAGTTCCAACCTGTCGCAGGATCTGCTGGCGACCGACATGGCCATCTACGACCGCGTGGAGATCGTGCGAGGCGCCACGGGACTGGTGCAGGGCGCGGGCAATCCGTCGGCCGCCATCAACCTGGTCCGCAAGCGCCCGACCGAAGTGCCGCAAGTGTCCCTGACCGCAAGCGCGGGCAATTGGGATCGCTACCGCGCAGAGCTGGACGCCTCGGGTCCACTGTCGGAGGACGGCAGCCTGCGCGGCCGCGCGGTCGTCGCCACGCAGGACTACGGCAGCTACAAACGCGGCGAAAGCAGCGACGGTCAGACGTTCTACGGAATTCTCGAAAAGGATCTGGGCGCCTCCACCACGCTAACGCTGAGCGCCCTGCACCAGGAGAACCGGCTGCACGGCAACGGCTTCACCGGCCTGCCGGTGGGTCGCGACGGCAGCGATCTGGGATTGCCGAGATCCACGTCCTACGCCAATGACTGGGAGCATTGGAACAAGACCACCAACTCCGCCTTCGCGGGGTTCGACCACCGGTTCGGCAATGGCTGGCGCATGCACCTGTCGGCGTACTACGCGCAGGCCGACGTCGACATGCAGGGGCACTACCTCAGCTACAGCGTCGCCACCGGCCGGTACAGCCAGTTGGGCGCGCGCAATGCCCACAAGGAAAAGCAGAGCAGCGTGGACCTGTATGCCAACGGCCCCTTCGATCTGCTGGGCCGCACGCACGAGCTGGTGCTGGGCGCCAGCTATCGCGACGTCGATTTCGACGGCAACAGCCGCCAGGGGCTGGTTCTGAACAGCAACCTGGACCTGTACAACTTCGACCCGAGCGCCGTCCCAGATCCCCGCATTCCGCTGCGGGACTGGATGGACGCCAAGATCAAACAGCAGAGCATGTACGCCACGACGCGCCTGAATCTGACCGATCGGCTCAAGCTGATCCTGGGCGGCCGGCTGGACTGGTTCGACTACAACGACACCGTCAACACCTATCCAAACTACGCGTCCAACACGCCGTCCGTCAGTGCGCATAATCGCTACCGCATCAACAGCCAACTGACCAAATACGCCGGCGTGGTCTACGACCTGAATGACCAGCACTCGGTCTACGCCAGCTACACCGACATCTTCAAACCCCAGAACTACCTGGACGCCAGCAACAATCTGCTGGATCCCGTGATCGGCCAGAACTATGAAATCGGGATCAAGGGCGAGTACTTCGGCGGTGCGCTGAATGCCTCGGCCGCCCTGTTCCGCATGGATCAGAAGAACCGAGCCTTCCGCAGCACCGACCAGAGCCAATGCGCCGGCTACCCGACGGTCAGCTGCTATTCGGCCGCCGGCGAAGTGCGCAGCCAGGGCGTGGAATTTGAGCTGCAGGGCGCCATCACGCCCAACTGGCAGGTCAGCGCGGGCTACACGGTGGCCATCGCCCGCTACCGCAAGGATGCGAACCCCGCCAATGTCGGCGCGCTCTTTGACACGGACACGCCGCGGCACCTGTTCAAGCTGTCGACCATGTACCGGCTGCCCGGCGTCATGCAGGGCTGGCGCGTCGGCGGATCGATCTACCATCAGGATTCGATCTACAACCAGGGCGCCACGAGCGGCGTGCCCTTCCGGATCGCGCAAGGCGGCTATACCGTGACGGACCTGGTGGTTGGCTGGCAGGCAACCCCGAAGCTGGACCTGCAACTGAACATCAACAACATCTTCGACAAGCGGTACTACAACGCGCTGTCGGGCAGCGTCGGCTTCCCCAGCAACGTCTATGGCGACCCGCGCAACCTGATGCTGACGGCTCGCTACCAGCTCTGAGGCCCGGGTCGAGCGAAATCCGACCTCTAAACCTCCGTTTGAACCCCCTTCATCCCCGTGATCCGGGGAAAGACCGCAAAACAGCCTGTGTAGGATGGGTGCCTGCCATCCGCACGGGCTTTTTTGCCTGCGGGCAACAGGAGAAGTTCCAATAAACGACGCTTTGGTCGTACTTACACAGTTTTCTCCCTTTGACTGCCGGGA
The DNA here is from genome assembly GCA_003454835.1 of Achromobacter sp. Classification (GTDB taxonomy): domain Bacteria; phylum Pseudomonadota; class Gammaproteobacteria; order Burkholderiales; family Burkholderiaceae_B; genus Achromobacter. The sequence continues at coordinate 2,447 of DMTA01000400.1, forward strand.
TATGCAAGAATAAAGCGACATTTTTTTACATGTTTTGTCACAATTGCCGCTTCTCCTCGTATTTCTAGTGTCTCAATCGCCGTTTTCGCCCAAATATCAGTCCAATGGCCGCTCTTGAAGCCCGCGCAACGCGTCACTATTACGACAGCGCGTTCCAATCTCCGGCAGTGAAAGTGCTCCCGAACGAGTACTACGTCACCAACGAGAACATGATGATCTCGACCGTCCTGGGATCCTGCGTGGCGGCTTGCATCCACGACCCGGTCACGGGCGTGGGCGGCATGAACCACTTCATGTTGCCCGAAGGCGACATGCAGTCGCCCGCGTCGGCCACCATGCGCTACGGCGCGTTTGCGATGGAAGTGCTGATCAACGAACTGCTTAAGGCGGGCGCTTCGCGCGACCGCCTGGAAGCCAAGGTGTTCGGCGGCGGCGCGGTGCTGGCGGCCATGCAGCAGATGAACATCGGCGAGCGCAACGGCGAGTTCGTTCTGAACTACCTCAAGACCGAAGGCATTCCCGTCAAGGCTCAGGACCTGGGCGACGTGCACGCGCGCCGCATCAATTACTTCCCACGCGACGGCCGGGTGATGGTGCGCAAGATGGCGCCGCACCACCAGCGCGCCGAAGAGATCATCGCCAAGCGCGAACAAGAGGCGGCGCAAAGCGCGGCCGCCAAGACCGTCTCGCCGCAACGGGTCGAGCGCTTTGCACGGCCTGGCGTCGAGCGGTTTGATCGTCCGGGCGTGGAACGGCTGGATCGCCCCGGCGTCGAGCGGCTGAACCGCCCGGGCGTCGAACGATTCGACCGCCACGCCGCGCGCCCCG
>DMTA01000497.1 GCA_003454835.1 Achromobacter sp.
CGCCGGCGCCGTAACCGCCGGCGCTTTAGCCGCCGGCGTTCCACCCGCCGCCGCCGCCGCCGACTGAACATTCTGCGCCTGCGCAGATGCGCCCGCGGCCATGGCCAGCGTCAACGCCAATGTCATTTCCGCGAGCCGTGCGGTGTGCGTGTGCATAGCTATCCGATGATTAGGCTGAGCGTTCAATACTACAACGACACTCGCCCTGTCCTCGGGCGATAAAGGTCCGCACGTTGATCCAAAATGCTACGCAATCCGGCATCCGCAAATGGCAAAGCCCGCGCAAGCATGCGCGGGCTTTCAAAATGCCATGATCGAAGTTCGGGTGAGCGGACTGGGAGTGGAGCTAGGGAGGTGGCCGCTTTTTTCGCGTCTGTGGCCGGGTAAGACGCCCAATCCGCTCAGTGCAACCGCGGTGCAGGGCGCAAGCGGCGCGCGCCGGGCGCGCGCCGCTCATCACGTCTGCCGCTTAGAAGCGATGACGGACACCGACCATACCCACCGTGCTCTTCACGCCGTCGATGAACGCGAAGTCCGTGGCGTAGGAGCCCAGCGCGTACAGGTTCGTGCGCTTGGACAGGTTGTACGTGTAGCCGATGCTGTACACGTTCATGGCAGAATCGCCACCGGTCAGCAGATCGCTGTCCGGATCGGCACGTTGCCACGAAGCCAGAATGGAGCTGGCGCCGAGCGGAACGGTCAGGCCGACCATGTACGAATTGGCCTTGAAGTCTTCAACGCCAACGTTCGAGCGGAAGCCATCGGCGATGGTTTCGGTGCTGCCGAAGGCGTTGATGCTTTGGCCGGTGAACCAGCCGTCACGCGTCTGGCCGAAGGCGGCAGCCAGCTTCACGACTTCGAAGTCGTACGAACCGGCGATGCTCCACGACTTGGGCGTGGCGTCGTTGCCCAGCTGATTGGCCGGGTTCAGTTGGTCGTACGTCAGGGCGACGTTCACCGGGCCGTTCACGTAGCGCACACCAGCGGTGATGGCGCGGGTGTTGTCGGCGGTGCGGAAGCCCGTCTGGGCGCCGGTCGTGTCGGCGATGTTGAACGAGTAGCCGACGCCAACCTGGAAGCCGCTGAACGACGGGGTCGAGTACTGGACCATGTTGTCGTAGCGGACGGTGTTGGCGGCGCTGAACGCGTTGCCGATGTTGGCCTGGCCGTAGCTGGCGCCGAACGGATCGATCGAGCCCAGGTACTTGGAAGCGATGTTGGTCTGGCGGCCGAATTCCAGCAGGCCCCACGACGAGCTCTTCAGGCCGATGGTGGCTTGGCGGCCGAACAGGCGGCTGCTCTGGCCCGACTGGCCGTTGGCCGAGTTGAAGCCGCTTTCCAGCGTGAACACGGCGGAGAGGCCGTCGCCCAGATCTTCAGCACCGCGCAGGCCCCAGCGCGAGCCGCTGGAAACGCCGTTGCTCATGCCGAACTTGGATTCGTGGAAGCCATCGCCCTTGATCCGCTGATAGCCCACGCCCGTATCGATCAAGCCGTACAGCGTCACCGAGGTTTCCGCCTGCGCCATGCCGGACAGCGCGGCGAAGATGGCGGTGGCGAACAGAGTCTTTTTCATTACAGATTCCCATTGATGTGAACAGACATGCGCATGTAGCCAGACCCGCATTGCAGGCGGCACAGTGATGCACACGGCGCATGGCAGGAACGGATTCTAGGGACGCAATATGTCAGTTCTGGGGACACAAGCGATTTCGCGGAAAGAAATGGAAATAATCGCTTTTCTGTGGCGCGAGGCCGACAACCGCGCACATAGATGCCACGCCGGCAGGCGTGTCATGCGCGTGTGCTACGAAGACAGGATGCGCGCTGCGCGCTAAGGGGGTCACCGGCTTGCGCGCCTGCGAGGCCTGCAGGCGGGGCGTTTGCGGCCTTGCGCCCTTTCCTGCCCGGGACCTACGTAAAGCTGCGCGCGAAGGTGCGCAGCAGTTGCCGCGCTTCATGCGTGGGGAGCAGCCCGGCCACCATCGCCGCCACGTCGTGGCCCTCCGCCTCGAACACCGGCGCGCGGCGCGACAGGCATGCCGACATCAGCGTCGGCGAGAACTCGGGATGGAATTGCACCGACCACGCGTTCGGACCATATCGCAGGACCTGATGCGGATCGTGCCGCGAACGTGCCAGCACTTCGGCGCCCGGCGGCGGCGTGAGCACGCTTTGCTCATGCGTCAGATTGGCCAGAAAGCGCCGCGGCAGCGCACCAAGCAGCGCATCGCCGCCCACGTCCGCGCAAAAGTCGATGGCATGCTGGCCGATCTCGCGGCCCTTCGGATGAAAGTCGACGACGCCGCCCAGCGCGTGCGCCATCAGTTGATGGCCGTAGCAGATGCCCAAAAGCGGCAACCGCGCGCCGTGCGCGCCCCGCAGCCATTCGGCCGTGCGCTCGCTCCAGGGCTCGCGATCCGTCACCATGGACCATGATCCCGTCAGCACGGCGCCGGACACATCGCCCCATGCGGGCAAGGTTTCGCCGTCGTGGGGCTTGAAGACCCGCACCGGCAAGTCCGGGGCATCCAGCGCGGCCAGCATCCAGTCGGATTGTTCACCTTGCGCCTGCCGCAAGTCTTCGGGCGGCCGGCCCATCTGAATGATGGCGAGCGGTTTTCGGGTCATGGACAACAAATCTGCGGGAGGGAGGATGACGCAGTTTACTTTCCGAACAGACGCCGCAGACGCTGGGACTCGGCCAGGTTCAGACGCTTGGCTTCGTCTTCGGCGTAATCCCGCTCCCCGACGTCATAAGACCCTTCGTGCAGACACTTCTTGCGATTGGCCTTGCACTCGTCGCTGGCGCGGGCCGGCGTAGTTTCCATCATGCTGGCCTTCTCGGCCGGCGTCGGTTTGCTGGACGAGCACCCCGCCACCAACGCGACAAAAAACAACGCCGCGCCGCAGCGGCTGATCGTGAACATCGACATTTTCCCGGCCCTACAGAGGTGCTATAGCCGCTTTTATAGCAAAGCCGGGCGGGGAAAGACGTGTTAAGTCGTAGCAGAAATGCGGTCTGGGTCCGCGCGATACCGCAGCGCCTCGATGACCAGCGCCAACGCCGGCGAGAGCTGCCGGCGGTTTGCGTAGTAAAGGTGATACCCCGGAAACACCGGCCACCAGTCCTCGAGCACGGGTGCAAGGCGGCCCGCTTCGATGTGCGGCTGCACCAGGTCGTATGGCACATAAGCCAGACCCATGCCGTCGAGCGCCGCTTGCAGCATGAGGAATGTGTTGTTGAACACGGTCTGCCCATTCACGCGCACGCTCAGCGCGCGTCCATCCTTTTCGAAGTCCCAGGCGTACAGACCGCCGTGCGTGGGCAGCCGCAGGTTGACGCAACAGTGCGCGGTCAGTTCCTGCGGCGTGGCAGGCAGTGTTCTACCGGCCAGATAGCCGGGCGACGCGGCGACCGCCATGCGCAGGTCGGGCGCGATGCGCACGGCGATCATGTCCTTGTCCACGCGGTTGCCCACGCGCACGCCCGCGTCGAAACGTTGCGCGGCGATGTCGGTCATCGCGTAGTCCACGCTGAATTCGATCTGCACGTCCGGGTACTGCCGCAGAAGCGGCAACAGGCGCGGCCACAGCGCGGTCACGATGGCATGGTCATGCGCGGTGATGCGTACCGTGCCCGCAGGCTTGTCTCGCATCGCGGTCAGCGACTCCAGCTCCTGCTGTATTTCGCTCAGTCGCGGACTCAGCACGCTCAGCAGCCGGGCGCCGGCTTCAGTCGGTGAAACGCTGCGGGTCGTCCGGGTGAGCAACCGCACGCCCAGGCGCGCTTCCAGCGCCAACATGGCGTGGCTGAGCGCAGACCGCGACAAGCCAAGCTGGGCCGCGGCGCGGGTGAAGCTGCGGGTCTGCGCCACGGCCACGAATGCGTAGAGGTCGTTCAGGTTCTCTTTGGGCATTGGTGAATTTTGTGCACCAGGGAATACGTATTTTGCGATCTTCTCATCTAATCCGCCGGATCATACAGTGCGACGGGTGGGCGCCGATGGCGGGTCGGCGCCCCGCCAAACCCGGCGCGGCGCACGGCAGACAGCGGCGCCGCCCAACGAAAAAAGGCAAGAAAGCATGAACAAACACGCAAGCAAGATCGCGGTCTGCGCAGCGCTCGTCCAGACGGCGGCACAAGCCGCGGAACCGCAGCCCACCACCTCTCCTGCGGCCCAGCAGATCCAGCGCGCGGGCGCGCAGGCATCCATCTCCGGTCCGGAGCACTACTTCACCGGGCGCGCGCGCATCGATCCCGTATGGGCGGCGGACAAGGACGTCAACGCCTCGGGCGCGCTGGTGACCTTTGAACCCGGCGCGCGATCAGCCTGGCACACGCACCCCGCCGGACAGCGGCTGGTGGTGACGTCGGGTGTCGGACTGACCCAGGAATGGGGCAAGCCCGTGCAAGAGATCCGCCCGGGCGACGTGATCCACTGCCCGCCCGGCGTCAAGCACTGGCACGGCGCCGCGCCCGGCACCGCCATGACCCACCTGGCCGTCACCCCGTCGGTCGATGGCAAGAACGTCAACTGGATGGAGAAGGTCAGCGATGAACAATATGCCGCGCGCTGAAAAACGCATGACCCGATGGCGCACCCGGGCGCTTGCCGCGGCCATCGGCCTGGCCACAGTAGTCGCCCTGCCCGTCATCGCCCAAGGAAGCCCCACCGTGACAGACAACACACACATCGCACCGCAAGCGTCCGCCTCGCTGTCCGCCCGCCAGGCGGCGATCGTACCCATCGCCGCGTTTGCGGCAGCCGGCGACATCGCACAGCTCAACACCGCCCTGGAACAGGGGCTGGACGCCGGCTTGACGGTCAGCGACGCCAGGGAAGTGCTGGTACAGCTTTACGCCTACGCCGGATTTCCGCGCAGTCTCAATGCCCTCACGGAACTGACGAAGGTGCTGCAAGCCCGCCAGCAACGCGGCATCAAGGACGCGCCCGGCGCCGAACCCAGCCGCCCGATCCCCCAAGGCGATGCGCTGCTGGCCGCCGGCACGGCAAATCAGACCAGGCTGTCGGGCAGCCCGGTGCAAGGCCCGTTGTTCGACTTCGCCCCCATCGCAAACGAATACCTGCGCACGCACCTCTTTGGCGACATCTTCGAGCGCGACAACCTGGAGTGGCAAAGCCGCGAAATTGCCACGGTCAGCATGCTGGCCGCACTGACGGGCGTCGAATCGCAACTGCAGTCGCACATGCGAATCAGCATGAACGTGGGTCTGACGGCGACGCAACTGCGCCAGGTTGCCCAGGTGCTGGCGACGCACGTCGACACACAAACGGCACGCCGGGCGACGGACGCGCTGGACCGGCAATTGCTGGTGCAAGCCGGCAAGTGACGCCAAGGGCCGGGTTCCCCGCAGGCCAGACCGGCCCTCAACCCTGGCAAATTAATCCCTTTAATGAACCAACCGGGCATTTTTTCGGCAAAATCCCGGACTCAAGAACAGATTCCGCCACCCGAGGCAAGGCAGGCCTGTCGTGCCCTCCCCCAGGACTCCCTCCATGACGCAATTGCAAATCAACGGCCAGACCAAGGACGTCAACGTCCCAGATGAAATGCCGATCCTATGGGTCCTGCGCGATGAACTGGGCATGACCGGCACCAAGTTCGGCTGCGGCATGGCCATGTGCGGCGCCTGTACGGTGCATATCGACGGCACGCCCGTGCGCTCCTGTTTGACGCCAGTGTCTGTGGCCTCCGGCCGCCAGCTCTCGACCATCGAGGGCATGGATGCCGATCCGGTCGGCCAGGCGGTGCAAGCGTCCTGGATCAGCAACAACGTCGCGCAATGCGGCTATTGCCAGGCCGGCCAGATCATGACGGCAGTGAGCCTGTTGAAGGCCACGCCGCAACCCACCGAACAGCAGATCGCGGACGCCATGAGCGGCAACATCTGCCGCTGCGGCACGTACCCGCGCATCCTCGCGGCCATTCAGCAGGCTGCCGCCCGCCTCGCCCAAGGAGGCAAACAATGACCGCAGCCGTTCAGCATTCCCGCCGCGCCTTCCTGCAGTGCAGCCTGGGCGCACTCACGCTGGCCGTCACCGCAAAGGGATGGGTCACGACGGCCATGGCCGCCGAACCGGCAACCAAAGCGTACGGCGCCGATAGCATGCCTGGAGGCACCGTGGACGATCCGCTCGTCTTCGTCAGCATTGCAGCCGATGGCGCCGTCACCATCGTGGCGCACCGCGCCGAGATGGGCACCGGCGTGCGCACCAGCCTGCCGATGGTGGTGGCCGACGAAATGGAAGCGCGCTGGGAACGCGTGAAGGTCGTGCAGGCACCTGGGGACGAATCCCGCTACGGCAACCAGAACGTCGACGGCTCGCGCAGCATGCGCCACTTCCTGATGCCGATGCGGCGCGTGGGCGCGGCCGCCCGGCAGATGCTCGAAGCGGCCGCGGCGGCGCG
>DMTA01000498.1 GCA_003454835.1 Achromobacter sp.
GCGGGCGGCGCCCGCCTGTTTTCCATTGTTCATGCAAACCTCTCTGTAATGGGGCGCCAGGCGCCCCGTCATTCTCAGAACTTCACGCCCACGCCCAGCCAGTAGCGGCGGCCGTCTTCGACGTAACCGAAGTCGTCGTAGGCGACCTGCTTGTCGAACAGGTTGTAGATGCCGGCATACACCGACACGGTCTTGTTGACGGCGTACGAACCGCCCAGGTCCACGAACGTGTAGGACGGCGCGACAAGCGCGCTGGTGGACGGGCCCGTGGTCGGCTGGCTTTCGCGGCCACGGTAGTTGATGCGCGCCCAGGCCTGCAACGCGTCGGACGGCTGCCAATTTACCGTGGTGGTGAACAGGTGCTTGGGCAACTGGTTCAGCGGCTCGCCCTTGTACTGGCCGGACTTCTGCTCCGACTTCGTGAAGGTGTAGCTGCTGGTCATCGACCAGTCGGTCGACAGCGGCAGCTTCAGGCTGGCTTCCACGCCACGCGACACGGCCTTGTCCACGTTCATGTACGTGGTCGGATCGGAACCGAACTGGTTGGGACCGTCCGTGCACTGCGACAAGGGGCAAGCCACGCGGGTGATCTTGTCCTTGAAGTCGTTGTTGAACAGCGTGACGCCGGCGCTCAGGCCTTCGCCGTCGTCATACAGCAGGCCGATTTCCTGAGTCACCGACTTTTCGGGCGTCAGGTCCGGATTGCCGTACATGTTGCCGCCGCGGCTGGTCTGGCCCCAGCCGGCCACGGTCTGGCGAAGGTCGGGCGCGCGGAAACCGGTGGAGACACCGCCCTTCAGCGTCCAGCGTTCGGCCATGTGCCACACACCGTACAGGCGCGGGCTGAAATGGCTGCCGAAGTTCTCGTCCTCGTCCATGCGCAGACCGGTCGTGACGGCAAAGCTCTCGGTCAGGCGCCATTCGTCCTCGGCGAACAAGGCCCATTGATACCGTTCCACCTTGTTGGGGCCGCCCTCCAACTGGTTGCCGTTCTGGTCATGCAGGCGCTGGTTCAAATAGCTGCCGCCCAGCGTCAGCATGTGCGAACCCAGCGGGAGCGACCAGCTCGTCTGCAGGTCCAGATTCTTGATCTTCATCTGGCGCGAGCGGTTGTCGAACTCTTCCTGCTGCACATAGCTGTCGGACACGCCCCAACCCCAGCGGCCGGTGTGCGACAACGCCCACTTGCTGCTGCGGTAATCGGTTTCCGACGACGCCGGGCAACCCGTGCGCGGGCACGCCGTGCCGGGCGGCAGCGGCTCCACCGTCTTGCCCAGGGTGTCCTGGAACTTCTGGCGCATCGTGGTCGCTTCCAGCACGATGTCGTGATCGCGATTGGGCGTGAGCGCCAGCTTGGCGGTCACGCTTTCGGCGTTGCGCTTGCGGTAGCCGTTGTAGATGTTGTCTTCGTCGCGCTGCGTGGCCTGGCCGTAGATCTGCAGACCGAGCAGGTCGTTCTTGATCGGGCCGGCCAGGTAGAAGTTGCCCTGGTAAATATCGCCCGACTTGCTGCTCTCCTGGATCGTCGTATCCATGCGGATTTCGCCGTGCCATTCGTCGGGCACCTTGCGCGTGATGATGTTGATCACCCCGCCCATGGCGTCCGACCCGTACAGCGACGACATCGGGCCGCGCACCACTTCAATGCGCTCGATGGCCGACAGCGGCGGCGTCCAGCCGCCCTCCACGCCCGTCGAATCCGAGTTGGTGCGGGTCTCGCGCGAGCTCTGGCGCTTGCCGTCGATCAGGATCAACGTGTACTTCGGCCCCATGCCGCGCAGGCTGATGTCCTGGCGATCGCCGCCGCCCGTGACGATGACGCCCGGCACTTCGACCAGCGCGTCGTTCAGATCGCGGTAGAACTTCTTGTCCAGATCTTCACGCGTGATGACGCTGATCGAGGCCGGCGCATCCTGGATGCGTTGCTCAAAACCGCTGGCGGTGACGACGACCGTGTCCATCGTCGTGGCGGCGTCCGCGGCCTGCGCCCAGACGGCGGACGGCGCCAGGCCAAAACCCGCGGCGCACAAGGCGGCGGCCAGTTGCGTGCGCGACGCGGCGATACGCTGGCCAGCGGCCAGATCTTTCCTGCTCATGTCCAACTTCTCCCGTCCCCGGTTCGCTCTGCGCCCCACGCGCCGCGCTGCCCGGCTCCCACTTATTAATGAAAACCATTCTCATATTAGAATTGGGGCTTGCAGCACGCCGCAACACGCTTTCCGCAACTTTTATCTTCTTTGCACTTCTTGACACTCCGGCGCGCAGCGTTCGGCCACACTGCCGGATGCTCGACGCCCAACACGCATGCCTTTCACTCATTCAGCGGTGGCGCGCCGCATCTTGCTGATCGACGACGACGTCGAGCTGGCGCAGATGCTGCGCGAATACCTGGAACCCCATCAATGCCAGCTGACGCTGGCGCATACCGGCTCGCAAGGCTTGTCTTTGCTGGCGCAGGACGATTTCGATCTGGTGCTGCTTGATCTGATGCTGCCCGACGGCAACGGGCTGGATCTGCTCAAGCACTATCGCCAGCGCTCGCGCCGCCCGGTCATCATGTTCACCGCGCACGGCGGCGAGACCGACCGTGTGCTTGGCCTGGAGTTCGGGGCCGACGATTACCTGGCCAAGCCCTTCAGCCCGCGCGAACTCAAGGCGCGCGTTACGGCCGTGCTGCGCCGCTTTGAAGAAGCGCCCGTCCCCGCCAGTCCGTCGCTCAGCCTGGGTGCGCTGTCACTGGACCCGGCCACCGGCCGCGCGCGCATGGGCGCCGACGAAGTCATGCTGACCGGCGCCGAACAGCGCATCCTGGAAATCCTGATGCGCACGCCTGGCCAGGTGATTGCGCGTGACCAGATCGGCCTGTACGCGCTGGGCCGAGCCCCGGACCGCTACGACCGCAGCATCGACACGCACATCAGCAGCCTGCGCAAGAAGCTGCGACTGGATCAACACGCCGACACGCTGTCCATCCGCAACCTGCGCGGCCTGGGCTACGTGCTGGCGGGCGCCACGTGATGACGTTCTTGCCTGCCCGCTCGCTCTTCTGGCGCGCGTTCCTGACGTTCTGGGGCGCCATGGCGGTCATCCTGGTCTGCGGCATGGTGCTGACGGCGTCGGTGGCGTGGTACCGCTTCAACTCGCTGGATGGCCTGAATCCCGGCAATCTCACGCGCGACGCCGCGCAGGTCGCGCGCACGCAAGGCGCAGAAGGCCTGGAACGTTGGGTCCGCGCCATGGACGACAACTACTCGGCGCTGAAGATCTACGTCATGGACGCGCAGGACCAGGACATCCTGGGCCGGCGCCTGCCCACGCGCCTGCATGACTGGCTGGTCGCCTACCGCGCCGCGCCCGACCGGCCGCCGCAATCCGACTATGCGCCCGCCGATCCCGCGGGCGAACGCGTGTCATGGTGGGAACCGCAGATCCTGATCCTGCCGGACGGCTCGGAACTGCTGATGCTGTTCCTGCCTTTCGACTCATCGCGCTGGGAGGTGCTGGCGTTGTCGCCCGTCGCACTGGCGCTGCTGCTGTTCGCGCTGGCGGTGACCGCGCCCTTCTGCTGGGCATTGACCCGCCACATCACCGCGCCGCTGGCGCAATTGCGCCAGACCACGCACGCGTTGGCGGCAGGGAAGCTGGACACGCAGACACCGCCAAAACTCGCCACGCGCCAGGACGAGCTTGGCCTGCTGGCGCGCGACTTCGACGCGATGGCCGTGCGCTTGAAAGCGCTGGTCGACACGCGCGAACAACTGTTGCATAACGTGGCGCACGAACTGAGGTCACCGCTTGCGCGCCTGCGCCTGGCTTCGGAACTGGCGCGGCGCAATGACGAACGGCGCGATCTGCAGCTCGACCGTATCGAACGCGAATGCGAGCGGCTGGACGCTTTGGTGGGCAACACGCTGCGCCTTGCCCGCGTGGGCGCCCTGCCCGTGCCGACCGATCCGCTGGACCTGTCGGACGTCGTGGCTGGTGTGGTGGACGACGCCCGCTACGAGGCCGAAGGCCGGCACCTGCAAATCGATTGGGACACGCCCGCGCCCATCCGCATTGCCGGCGACCGCGCCAGCCTGGCCAGCGCCGTCGAGAACGTGCTGCGCAATGCCCTGCGCTTTGCACCCGCGCACAGCGTCATCCGCGTGCGGCTTCTGACCAGCGCCAGCGAGGCCAGCCTGGAGATTGAAGATCGCGGCCCGGGCGTCGACACGCAGGAGCTGGCCTCGCTATTTGATCCGTTCTATCGCGCGGGCTCCGCCGGCGCCGCCAGCACGCCGGGCGGCGGTGCGGGACTGGGTCTTTCTATCGCGCAGGCTGCAATTGCCGCCCACAAAGGATCGATATCGGCCCGCAACGTGGCCCCGCGAGGATTGAGCGTGCGCATGGACTTGCCCCTGCTATCCGCCGCCGTGGCGCGTCCCGCTTTGGGATAACGCCGCAAACGGCGTGCCGTATCAGAACGTGATGTTCGCCGGCATCCACAGGCGGCGGCCTTCCGGCACCTGCCGGTGCGATTTGCTCCAGCTGGCGCGGTCGCGCTGAGCTTGACCGGACCGGCTGCGAGCCCTCGGGCTGACGCGCCGCCCCTGATGGCTCAGTCAGCGTCGGCCAGTATCGCTGCCGGCAACCTCGGCAGCACCCGCATCGCGTTCGCGGTGGTGGCGTGCGCCACCTGCGCCGGCGTGATGCCGCGAAGTTCCGCCAGCACCTGCGCGATGCGCGCCAGTTCGCCGGGACGATTGCGCCGATCGGGTTCGTGCAACCAGGCGGGCGGAATGTCCGGTGCATCGGTCTCGAGCACCAGATGCTCCAGGCCAACGTCCGCCGCGTGGCGGCGAATCTGCAGCGCCCGCTCGAACGTCATCGCGCCGCCCATCCCCAGCGCAAAGCCATGCTCGATAAAGGCCTGCGCCTGCTGCGCGCTGCCATTGAATGCGTGCGCGATGCCGCCGATACGCGGATGACGGCGCAGGTACTTCAGCAGGATGTCCTGGGATTTGCGCACGTGCAGCAGCACGGGCAGGCCAAACTCGACGGCCATGTCCAATTGCGCGGCGTAAAACCGTTCCTGGCGTTCGCGCGGCGCGCCGGACGCGATCTCCGGCACGAAGAAGTCCAGCCCGATTTCGCCGATGGCGACAAAGCGCGGATCGCCCAGGGATTCCTTGATGGTCTGGCGCAGCACATCCAGATCGGCGTCATCGGCACGCGCAACGTACAAGGGGTGGATGCCCAGCGCGTAGGCGCCGCCGGCAATGCTGGCGGCCAGATCGCGCACGATCGTAAAGTTGGCCCGCTCGATGGCGGGGATCACGATCGCCTGGACGTCCGCATGGGCGGCGTGGTCCGCCACCTCGGACCGGTCTGTGTCGAATTCCGGGGCGTCCAGGTGGCAATGCGTGTCGATGAGCATGGGCGTGTCCTCCTTGTGCGGATTATCCGCCCGCGGCCGCCGCGCGGACTAGCGCGGGCGGCTTTCGCTGCGGACCGGGCTAGCCTGACACCAGGCGGCCGTTTTCCATCAGCAACTGACGGTCGGCGCGGGCGGCAAGCTCGGGATCGTGGGTGACGATTGCAAATGCCGTGCCCGACTCCTGATTCACCCGCGTCAGCAGTTCGAACATGTTGTGGGCAGTGTGCCGGTCCAGGTTGCCCGTGGGCTCGTCGGCCAGCACGCACACCGGACGCGTCACCAACGCGCGCGCCAGCGCCACGCGTTGCCGTTCGCCGCCGGACAGCTGCCCCGGAAAGTGCCCTTCCCGGGCGGAAAGGCCGACCAATCCGAGCACTTCTCGTGCCGCCTCGCGGGCCTTATCGCGGTTCTCGCGGCGCACGATCAGCGGCATCGCCACGTTGTCCAGCGCCGAAAACTCGGCCAGCAGGTGGTGGAACTGGTAGACGAAGCCCAGGCTGCGGTTGCGCACCGCGCTTTTCTTGGATTCGGACAGCCCGATGCCGACCTGGCCGTCGACGGAGACAGAGCCGCTGGTCGGCACGTCGAGCAGCCCCAGAATGTGCAGCAAGGTGCTCTTGCCGGATCCCGACGCGCCCACGATGGCGACCATTTCGCCGCGCGCGACGGACAGGCTGACATTGCTGAGCACTTCGATCCGGGCGGGGCCTTCGTCGTAGACCTTGACGATGTTCTCGGCCTGCAGCGCCGGCGTCGTGCCGGCCTGCGGTTTCTGCGTCGGGGTATCAATCATGGCGCAGCACCTGTGCGGGTTGCAGGCGCGAGGCGCGCCAGCTCGGATACAAGGTCGCCAGCAGCGACAGCACCAGCGAGGTCACGCCGATGGTGACGATGTCGCCCACTTGCGGATCGGACGGCAGCGCGCTGATGAAGTAGATTTCGCGCGGCAGGAAATGCACGCCCAGCATGCGTTCGATGAACGGCACGATCACGTCCACGTTATAGGCAATGGCGATGCCGCCGGCCACACCCAGCAAGGTGCCGATCACGCCGATCAGCGCGCCTTGCACCAGGAAGATGCGGGCCACTTCGCCGGGACCCGCGCCCAGCGTGCGCAGGATGGCGATGTCGGATTGCTTGTCCTTGACGGCCATGACCAGCGAGGACAGCAGGTTGAACGCCGCCACGGCCACGATCAGCGCCAGGATCAGGAACATCATTCGCTTTTCGGTCTGCACCGCGGCGAACCACGTGCGGTTGTTGCGCGACCAGTCGCTGGCCATGACGTACGGCGGCAGGACGTTGCGCAGTTCGGCCGCCACTTCGGGCGCCTTCTGCATATCGGCAATGCGCAGACGCACGCCGGCGGTGCCGCTTTCGCGGAAGACGCGTGCCGCGTCTTCGTTGTCCACGAACGCCAGCGAGGAATCGTATTCGTAGTGGCCCGACGAGAACACGCCCACCACGGTGAACTGGCGCATGCGCGGCGCAAAACCGGCGGGGCTGATCGAGCCCTGCGGCGCCATCATCAGCAGCGTGTCGCCCACCTTGACGCCCATGCCGTCGGCCAGCTCGTTGCCCAGCACGACGCCGAAGCCGCCGGGTTTCAGGTCGGTCAGCTTGCCCGACACCATCTGGCGCGGCAGGTCCGACACGTTGCCCTCGGTGGCGGGGTCGATGCCCCGCACCTGCACACCGCGCAACGCCTGCCCCCGGACCAGCATGCCCTGCGCGGCCACGAAGGGCGCGCCGGCCTTGACCTCGGGATTGCGCTCGGCGGCGGTGGCAAACTGCTGCCACTGTTCAAGCACTCGTTCGGGCGATGCGCCAGGAAGATAGAGTTCGATGTGCGGCAGCACCGACAGCATGCGATCGCGCACTTCTTTCTGGAACCCGTTCATCACGGACAGCACCACGATCAAGGCGGCGACGCCCAGCGCGATGCCCGCCATGGAACTGGCGGCAATGAAGGAGATGAAGCGATCGCGGCGGCCGCGTCGCTGGCGGATCCGGGCAAGCCCCGCATAGCGGGCGCCGATCCATAGTTCGTAGGGTATTTTCAGCACGTGCGCATTATTGCATTAACCGCCCGTAAATCGCCCCGCGGATGTGGGGATCCTAGACCAGGCGTGACAACGTATGGCAGTTGGCCGCGGCGCTAAGTTCCCCGTCCCGGCGCGGACTACAATCGCCGCCATGCTGATCGTCATTCCGGGCGCCCTGCCCGCCCTTCCCGTCGCCGCCGAACTGGCCAAGCTCCTGCCCGAGCGCGCGCCCACCCTGCACGGCTGGCTGCAGGCCGCAACCGCCCATCCCCAGGCCTACGACCTGCGCACGCATGGCTGCACGGCCTTTGAAGCCTGGCAGCTCGAGCGCGCCGGGTATGCGCCCGAGGCCGGCCTCCTGCAAAGTGCAGGCCTGGGCCCGCTGCTGGCCGGGCAACAATCCCACACACTGGCGAACGAACCCGTCTGGCTGTGCGAACTGGTCCACCTTGCGCTGGGCGCCGATCAGGCGTCGCTGCTGGATCCCGGTTTGATGGACCTGACCGATCAGGAAACGGCCGCCCTGCTCGACACCGCGCGCCCCCTTTTCGATGGCACCGGCTTCTCGGTCGAGCCGCTGTCGCCTCAGCGCTGGCGCCTGCGCCTGCCGGCGGACCTGCGCCCTCAGACCGCCAGCCCGTTGGCCGTGGCCGGAAAGCGCCTGAACGACTGGTGGCGCC
>DMTA01000084.1 GCA_003454835.1 Achromobacter sp.
GACGCCTGGAAGCCCGCCAAACCCGTGCGCCTGCTCGTGGGCTTCGCGCCCGGCGGCTCGGCCGATACGCTGGCCCGCCTGCTGGCCGAGCCGCTGTCGGCCCGTCTGGGCCAGCCGGTCGTCGTCGAGAACCTGGCCGGCGCTGGCGGCAACATCATGGCTTACCGCCTGAGCCAGGCGCCCGCCGACGGCTACACCATCGGCATCGCCGCGGCCGGTTCCATGGCCATCACCCATGTCCTGAATCCCAAGGGCACGAACTACAAGCCCGCCGACTTCACGCCTATCACGCTGGCTGCGGTGCAACCCAATGTCGTCATCGTGAACAAGGACGTGCCGGCCAACAACCTGGCCGAACTGAAAGAGTATTTCCAGAAAACCCCGACGGCCACCTACGGCACCGCGGGCGTGGGCATCTCCAATCACCTGATCGCCGAGACCATGCTGTACAAGCTGGGCGTCAAGGTGCCGCACGCCGCCTACCGCGGCGCCGCGCCCGTGATCACCGACCTGCTCGGCGGCCACATCGCCATGACCATGGACAACATCTCGACCGCCGCGCCGTTGGCGTCGCAAGGCAAGGTCAAGGCGATCGCGGTCGCCTCGATCAAGCGCGCCGCACAGTTGCCCAACGTGCCGACGCTGGACGAGCAAGGCCTGAAGGGCTTTGACATGCCGACGTGGCAAGGCGTGTTCGCACCCGCCGGTGTGCCCGCCGACGTGCTGGCCGCTTATTACGCCGCGCTGCAGGACGTGCTGAAGCAGCCCGCACTGGTCGAGAAGATGGCGGGTCTGGGTTCGGAGCCCGTTACCGGCATGACGCCCGAGAAGTTTGCTGAGTTTCTTGAAAACGACCGCAAGCAATGGGCCGACATCGTCAAGGCCGCGAACATCAGCCTGGAGCAATGAGGCGCAGCTAGTGGCTTCATGCCGCTGCAAAGTGAAACGCCAGGCCCGGGAGGGGCTGGCGTTTTTTATTGGAGCGTCGGGAAGGGGGAAGCAGCTAGTCGGAGCGTGTCGCGCGGCTGGCCGGCGCTTATCGGAGCTTGCCGAGGCTAACGGAGCTTGCCGAGGTTTATCGGAGCTTGCCGAGGCTCATAGGAGCTTACCGAGGCTCATCGGAGCTTGCCGAGGCTCATCGGAGCTTACCGAGGCTAATCGGAGCTTACCGAGGCTAATCGGAGCTTACCGAGGCTAATCGGAGCTTACCGAGGCTAATCGCAGCCTGCCGAGGCTTATCGAGCTTGTCAAGCCAATCGAGCGTGTGCAGGCATGGCGCAGCGGGGCAATGCGCCGCCGCGTCAGGCCGGCATGCGCGCCGCGATCTCGGCAATGAGACGGCGCGCGGCGTCCAGCTTGTTCCCGGCGGGCAGCGGATGCGTGCCTTGCGCGTCGAAGAGCACCAGTTCGGTGGTGTCGGCGTCCATGACCTTGTGCGCCAGATTGCCGACCAGCAGCGGGATGCCCTTGCGCGTGCGCTTCGCTTCAGCGTGCTCGGCCAGCTTTTCGGTTTCGGCGGCAAAGCCCACGCACCACGGACCGTTATCCAGCTTGGCCACTTCGGCCAGGATGTCCGGATTGGGTTCGAATTCCATCAGCGGCGCGCCGCCGCCTTCGGTGGTTTTCTTAAGCTTCTGCGTGCTGACGTTCTTGACGCGCCAATCGGCCACGGCCGCCACCGCGATGAAGATGTCGGCGTCGCCCACGCTGGCCATGACAGCATCGTGCATCTGGCGCGCGGTGGTGACCGACAGGGCCGTCACGCCGCGCGGGATGGGCAGGAACGTGGCGCCGGTGATGAGGGTGACGCGGGCGCCGGCCTCGCGGGCGGCTCGGGCCAGCGCATAGCCCGTCTTGCCGGAAGAGCGGTTGCTCAGCACGCGCACCGGGTCCACGGGTTCGGACGTGGGACCCGCAGTCAGCAGCACGTGACGGCCTGCCAACAGCTTGGGCTGGAAGAAGGCGATCAGGTCGGTCAGGATCTCATGGGCTTCGAGCATCCGGCCGTCGCCGGTTTCGCCGCAGGCCTGTTCACCGGCCGAGGGTCCCAGCACGGTAACGCCGTCGCCGCGGAGGGTTTCGACGTTGCGCTGCGTGGCCGGGTTGGCCCACATTTCGCGGTTCATGGCGGGCGCCACCAGCAACGGACAGGCGCGGGCCACACACAGCGTGGACAGCAGGTCGTCGGCCATGCCGTGCGCCACCTTGGCCATGAAGTCGGCGCTGGCGGGGGCGATCAGCACGGCGTCCGCGCCGCGCGTCAGGTCAATGTGCGCCATGTTGTTGGGCACACGCGCATCCCAGGCGTCCACAAATACAGGGCGGCCCGACAGTGCCTGCATGGTGACCGGCGTGATGAAGTGCGTGGCCGCCTCGGTCATCACCACATCCACCGTGGCGCCTTGTTCGGTCATGCGCCGCACCAGCTCGGCGATTTTGTAGCAGGCGATGCCTCCGGTCAGGCCGAGGACAATGCGTTTGCGGGCGAGATCGAGCATGAGGGCGGAGCGACGGGTTAGCGCCGCGAAATCGTGGAAGTGAGAGGGATTTTATTCTGCATTGCCGCAATGCGCCGTTCGTCATGCATTAGAGGGGGCATCAAACCGGACGAAAGCCGCGGAAGGCGCAACATGGGAAATGGCGTGACGACGCAGAAAGGGGCTCAGTGAAGGGCTGCAAAAGGGGGCAGCGGAGGGGGGCAGCGGAGGGGGGCGATGCCCCCCCGGTCGCGTCACGCTTGCGGCTTGCGGGCGCGAAGCAGTTCGTCCAGGACCAGCAGCACCGCACCGCAGGTGATGCCGACGTCCGCCAGGTTGAAGGCGGGGAACTGCCAGTCGTTCCAGTAGAACAGCAGAAAGTCCACCACGTGGCCGTACACCACGCGGTCGATGACGTTGCCGATGGCGCCGCCAAGGATCAGCGTCAGCGCCAGGCTGAAACGCGGCTGGCCGTGCGTGCGGCGAAGCATCCATACGATGACCACTGCCGCCACGCAGCCCAGGCCGGTGAACAGCCAGCGCTGCCAGCCTTCTTCGGACGCCAGGAAACTGAACGCGGCGCCGCGGTTGAACACCAGGGTGAAGTCGAAAAAGGGCAGGATGTTGACGCGTTCACCGTACTGGAATGACGTGTTGAAGTAGATCTTCGTCAACTGGTCCAGCACGATGATCAGCAAGGCTAGCGCCAGCCAGCCGCCCACGCGCGCCGGCGCGGCGCGGGTGGGAGCGGCGTCCGTCACTCCGGGAGCGGAGGGGCGGGCCATGTTCAAGCCTTGTCGCGGGCTTCGCCCGAGCCGAACAGATTGGACACGCAGCGGCCGCAGATCTCGGGATGATCGGCGTCCTGGCCGACGTCAAGGCGCCAGTGCCAGCAGCGTTCGCATTTCTTGTGGGCCGACGGCGTGACCTCGATGCGGGTGTCGCCTTCGCCCGCATGCACGGCGGCGCGCGAGACGATCAGGACGAAGCGCAGATCGTCGCCCAGGCTGACCAGCAATTGCTGGTCTTCGCCGTTGGCGTACAGGTCGACTTCGGCCTGCAGCGACGAACCGATATCGCCTGCCGTGCGCACTTCTTCCAGCTTGCGCTGGACCTCGGCGCGGATGGCGCGCAGGCGCGTCCACTTCGCGGTCAGGGCATCGGCGTCCGCAAACGGCGGCAGCACGTGATAGACCTCGGTGAAGATCGTGGCGCGGGCTGCGTCGGCCTGGTTCTTCAGGGCGGAGGCAACCAATTCCTTCCAGGCCTCTTCCGCCGTGAAAGAAAGGATCGGCGCCATCAGCTTGAGCAGCGTCTGCGTGATGTCCAGCAGGGCCGTCTGCGCCGAGCGGCGGGCGCGGCTGTCGGGGGCCGACGTGTAGAGGCGATCTTTCAGGATGTCCAGGTAGAACGCGCCCAGGTCTTCCGAGCAGAACGTCTGCAAACGCGAGACAGCCGGGTGGAAATCGTAGCGTTCGTAGTTGGCCTGTACTTCCGACTGCATCTGCGCCGTCATGGCCAGCGCGTAACGGTCGATCTCGAAGAGTTCGCCGTAAGGCACCGATTGCGACACCGCGTCGAAGTCAGCCAGGTTGGCCAGGAGGAAGCGCAGCGTGTTGCGGATGCGGCGATAGCCTTCCACCACGCGCTTCAGGATTTCGTCCGAGATGGACAGTTCACCCGAGTAATCGGTGGACGCCACCCACAGGCGCAGGATTTCGGCGCCCAGGGAATCGGACACCTTCTGCGGGGCAATCACGTTGCCGACCGACTTGCTCATCTTGCGGCCCTGGCCGTCCACCACGAAGCCGTGAGTAAGCAGGGCCTTGTACGGCGGCTGGCCATACAGCATGCAACCGGTCAGGAGGGACGAATGGAACCAGCCGCGATGCTGGTCCGAGCCTTCCAGGTAGAGGTCGGCGGGCCAGGCGAGTTCGGCGCCGTGCGAGCCGGCGAATTCGCCGTCCTTGCCGCCCAGCACCGTCGCGTGCGTGCTGCCCGAATCGAACCACACGTCCAGCGTGTCGCGGTTCTTTTCGTACAGGTCGGCTTCGTCGCCGAGGAGTTCGCGAGGATCGAGCGCCTGCCAGGCCTCGATGCCGCCCTGTTCGACGCGCTGCGCCACCTGTTCCAGCAATTCGGACGTGCGCGGATGCAGTTCGCCGGTTTCCTTGTGCACGAAGAACGCCATCGGGACGCCCCACTGCCGCTGACGCGACAGGGTCCAGTCCGGGCGGTTGGCAATCATGGCATGCAGGCGCGCCCGGCCCCAGGCGGGGTAGAACGCCGTGGCGTCGATGCCGGCGAGCGCCGATTCGCGCAGGGTCGGGCTGCCGTCTTTGGGGGCGACATCCATGCCCGCGAACCACTGGCTGGTCGCACGGTAGATGATCGGCGTCTTGTGGCGCCAGCAGTGCATGTAGCTGTGCTTGTGCTTTTCGACGTGCATCAGCGCGCCGGCTTCCTTCAGCGCCTCGACGATCTTGGGATTCGCGTCCCAGATCGACAGGCCGCCAAAGAGCGCCAGGCTGTCCACGTACTTGCCATCGCCCATGACCGGGCTGATGAAGTCAGTGTCCTTCATGCCGTGCTCTTTGCACGACACGAAGTCTTCGATACCGTAGGCGGGCGCCGAGTGCACCACGCCAGTGCCCGAGTCGGCCGTCACGTAGTCGCCCAGGTAGACGGGCGCCTTGCGGTCGTAGGCGGCGTTGAACTGCGCCAGCGGATGGCGGAATTCGATGCCCGACAGCGCCTCGCCAGGCGCCGTGGCGATGACTTCGCCTTCGAGCTCCCAGGATTTCAGGCAGGCTTCGACGCGTTCCTTGGCGATGAGCAGCAGTGGGCCGAACTTGGGCGTGGCACTGGAAGTGACCCGCACCAGCGCGTATTCGATTTCGGGGTGGACGTTCAGCGCCTGGTTGGACGGGATGGTCCAGGGCGTAGTCGTCCAGATGACGATGGCGCCGTCGTCCACCGAATTCAGGCCGAAGGCCTTGGCCAGTTTGGCAGGCTCGGCAAACGGGAATGCCACGTCCACGGCCGGATCCACGCGATCCGCGTATTCGACTTCAGCCTCGGCCAGCGCCGAGCCACAGTCGAAACACCAGTTCACCGGCTTCAGGCCACGGAATACATAACCCTTGTCCAGGATTCGGCCCAGCGCACGGATCTCGTCGGCCTCGTTGCTGTAGTTCATCGTCATGTACGGACGATCCCACTGGCCCAGCACGCCCAGGCGCTTGAAGTCCTTGCGCTGGCGATCGATCTGCTCGAGGGCGTAGGCGCGTGCCTTGGACTGCACTTCCGCCACGGGCAGGTGCTTGCCGTACTTCTTTTCGATCTGGATCTCGATGGGCATGCCGTGGCAGTCCCAGCCCGGCACGTAGTGCGCGTCGTAGCCGGCCATGTTGCGGCTCTTGACGATGATGTCCTTCAGGATCTTGTTGACCGCGTGGCCGATGTGGATGTCGCCGTTCGCATAGGGCGGGCCGTCATGCAGGACGAAACGGGGCCGGCCGCGGCTGGCCGCACGGATCGCCTGGTAGACGTGGTTTTCCTCCCATTGCGCAATCCAGGCGGGCTCGCGCTTGGCGAGGTCGCCCCGCATGGGGAAGGGGGTATCGGGCAGGTTGAGGGTCTTTTTATAGTCCATGAACGGCAAAATAGGCGCGCGCGTTTCGCGCGTCTTCGGCGATGGCGGCAGTCAGGGAAGGGAGATCAGGAAATTTTTCTTCGTCCCGCAGCTTTTGCAGGAATTCAACGCGTACGAGTTTACCGTAAGCATTGACGGACTCGTCGAGCAGGTGTGACTCAAGTAGCACTCTGCCGCGGTCCTCGACCGTCGGGCGCACACCCAGGCTTGCGACCGCCGGCAGCGCGCGGTCGGCCAATCCGTGAACCTGCACCACGTAAATGCCCGAACGCGCGGCGCATCGTTCGGCCACGCGCAGGTTCATGGTGGGAAAGCCCAGCGTGCGGCCAAGCTTCTGGCCGTGGATGACGTGTCCGCTGATATGGAAGGGGTGGCCCAGCAGATGACGGGCGCGCTCCAGGTCGCCCACGGCCAGCGCGGTGCGCACCTCGGAACTGGAAATGCGGTGTCCCTGCCGGTCGGTCACGTCCGCCAGCGTCTGGACCTCGAAGCCATGCACCATGCCGGCTTCGCGCAGCAGGTCGATATCGCCGCTGCGCTTGTGCCCGAAGCGAAAGTCCTCGCCCACGAGCAGCCATTTCGTCTGCAGCCCCTGCACCAGCAGGTGTTCGATGAAGGCGTTGGCCGACATTTCGGCCAGCCGGGCATTGAACCGCTCGACTACGACCTGAGAGATGCCGTAGCGCGCCAACGCGGCCAGCTTGTCGCGCAACCCCGAAATGCGGGTCGGCGCCAGTTCCGGTCGCTGATTGAGGGTGGCGAAATACTCCCGCGGGTGCGGCTCGAAGGTCATCACGGCCGGCGTCAGCCCGCGTTCGCGGGCCACCTGGCAGACGCGGGCAAGCATGGCCTGGTGTCCACGATGGACGCCGTCGAAATTGCCGATCGTCAGCGCGCAAGGGGCGCGCCGGTCGGGCGGGGGCAGGGATCGGTAGATGCGCAGCGATGGTTTCACGAGCGAGAGTTTACAATTTTGGATTACGGGTTTGTTCGTATCCCGCCCGCAAGGTGCTCACAGGCGCCTTTTCGGGTATGGCGTGCGCCGGGCGCGCGCCTGATTGCGGGACCGGAACCGCCCGTTTTCCCTTGGAATTGTTCATCTTGTCGGAAACTTCTTCTATCAAGCGCCGCCTCGTCATCCTGATATCGGGGCGGGGCAGCAACATGCAGGCGCTGGCCGAGGCCTGCCGCGACGAACGCTGGCCGGCGGAAATCGCCGCCGTGATCGCCAGCCGTCCGGATGCCGGCGGTCTCGAATGGGCCGCCGCTCAGGGCATCCCCACCGCAGCCCTGTATCACAAGGACTACGCCAGCCGCGAAGCTTTCGATACCGCGCTGGCCGCCGAAATCGATCGCTACGCGCCCGACTATGTCATCCTGGCCGGGTTCATGCGCGTGCTGACGCCCGGCTTCGTCAATCATTACGCCGGCCGTCTGGTCAACATCCACCCGTCGCTGCTGCCCGCATTTCCCGGGCTGCACACCCACGCGCAGGCGCTGGCGACCGGCGTGCGCGTGCATGGCTGCACGGTGCATTTCGTCACCCCGGTGCTGGACCACGGCCCCATCATTGCCCAGGGCTGCGTGCCGGTACTGGCCGGCGACACGCCGGAGCTGCTGGCCGAGCGCGTGCTTGCCGTTGAGCACCAGGCCTTTCCGGCTGCCGTTCGCTGGCTTGCTGAAGGCCGGGTTACCCTGACAAACGATCACCGCGTGGCCGTCCAGGGCGACCCCGTGCGCCTTTTTTCCTGGTCGCCGGCCGCTTGAACGGCCCTGAAAAGCATTTTTCGGGCGGAAAGCCTCCGCCCCACTGGAATACACCATGACTAAACCCCAATCCCCGCGTTCCCGCCCGGCCGGCTCCTTCGGCGCCGCCTCGGAAGGCCGCGACGGCCGATCTTTCTTCTCGCGTCCCAAGGGCGAGGCCCGCAAACCGGCGCCGCGCGACCGGGCCGAATCCGGCGACCGCGCGCGCGACGAGCGTTCGGGCGATCGCGGCGGCTATGGCCAGGACCGCGGCGAGGGCCGGGGCCGTCCAGAATCCCG